>CAYUZD010000294.1:0-4435 GCA_964449475.1 uncultured Nitrospirales bacterium | reverse complement strand
ACAAGGGCGAAGTCGTCATGATCGTAAACGTCGCGTCCAAGTGCGGGTTCACGCCACAGTACGAGCAGTTACAAGCGGTCTATTCGAAGTACAAGGACCAGGGCTTCACCGTCCTCGGCTTCCCGGCGAACGACTTCCTCAAGCAGGAACCGGGCACCGACGCCGAGATCAAGGAGTTCTGCTCCAGCAAGTTCAGCGTAGACTTCCCGTTGTTCTCCAAGATCACGGTGAAGGGCGAGGAAAGCCCCGAGCTTTACAAGAAGCTCACCTCGAAGGAAGCCAACGGCGAGTTCGGCGGGGACATCGGCTGGAACTTCACCAAGTTCCTCGTCGGCCGCAACGGCGAAGTCGTCGCGCGCTACGACTCCAAGACCAAGCCGGACGACGCGGCCGTCGTCGCCAAGATCGAAGAAGAACTCAAGAAGAAGTAATCCGCTACCTCACCCACAATACAACGGGCCGGACGAATCCGTCCGGCCCGTATTTTTTTCAAGGTAGAAGCGGCGTCCGCCGTCACTGCCAAACCTCGATTCACGGATTCTGCTCCGTCTTCTCCATCTCGTCCTTCGGCACGCGGTACCAGATCGTCGTCCGCCCGAGCGTCGGTATCCCGATGTACCCGCGAACGTGCAGCGATTTCCCGTCGACGCCCTTCGGGTCCGCCTGGAACCGGATCACGCACTTGTACGTCCGCCCGTTGTTCGGATCGTATATCGTGCCGCTGTCCCACGTTTCGTCGGACGCGTTGTGAACAAAATTTTTCAGGACTTGCAGCCCGATCACGGGCTTCTTCTGCGCTTCCTTATCAGGATTGTTCTTGTCGCGTTTTGGTTTGCCCGCGTCGCCGTCCGGCTCGCTCGAGTCGTAGTCCGGTTCGCTCAGCCAGATGATCGTCCCGAAGTACTTCCCGTCCTTCTTGACGACCTCGACCTTCGACTCGTTGTCGGCCGTATACCATTGCCCCAACAACTCGTCGGCCGGCGCGTCCTCCGCGAGTACCCGACCCGCCAACAGGAGCGCCGCTGATAACGCCACCCAAACGCGCATGCGTCAAACCTCCACAATCCCCGCACTGAACCGGACCCACATATATACCTGCCGCTTCGCCGTGAAGCAACGCGCACCGTACAGCCACCGCGATCAGACAGGAAACGCGTTGACTTTCCCAATCTTGCGCTTCAAGCATCGCGTCGGATACGATCTCCTCTTCTTCATGCGGGTGACCAGCGTCACCCGGGGGACTTAGATACCGATCAAGCAAGCTCAGCGGTCGAGCTACATCCGCGCCCCATCTATGTCCCAACCTCTTCAAGACTCCGCATCCGACTCACACCCACAGACCAGGGGTTCGCTTCGCGTGTTGATGCTGGGCGCGCTCGGCGTCGTCTACGGCGACATCGGCACCAGCCCGCTCTACGCGATGAAGGAGTGCTTCCTCAGCGGTCTCGAACCCAACGAGGCGAACGTAACCGGCATTCTCTCGCTGATCACCTGGTCGCTGATCCTGGTGATTTCGGTCAAGTACATGGTGTTCGTCCTGAGGGCCGACAACCACGGCGAGGGCGGCATCCTCTCGCTCATGGCCCTCGCCCAGTCCAAGTTCCCCGAACGCCGCGGCCGCCGCTACACCTCCATCCTCGTCGTGGGGCTCTTCGGCGCGGCGTTGCTCTACAGCGACGGGATCATCACCCCCGCCATCACTGTGCTTGGCGCCATCGAGGGCCTCGTCGTTCTCGAGCCCCATCTCGAACAGTACGTCATGATCGTCTCGATGTTCCTGGTCCAGCGGCACGGCACCGCCAGGCTCGGCGGCGCGTTCGGCCCTATTATCATCATCTGGTTCCTCGCGTTGGCCGTGTTTGGCGTGATCGCGATCGCGAAGGAGCCGCACGTCCTCATCGCCCTCAATCCTTGGTATGGTCTCCAGTTCCTTCTCCATCACCAGTGGCGCGGGTTCGTCGCGCTGGGCGCCGTCTTCCTCGTTGTCACCGGCGGCGAGGCGCTCTACGCCGACATGGGACATTTCGGGCGCAGGCCCATCCGGCTGGACTGGTTCGCGCTCGTACTGCCGTCGCTCCTGCTCAATTACTTCGGGCAGGGCGCGCTACTCCTGACTCGGCCCGACGCCGTCTCGAATCCGTTCTACGAACTCGCGCCGCGCTGGGCCCTCGTGCCGCTCATTGTTCTCGCCACGCTGGCCGCGATCATCGCCTCGCAAGCCGTGATATCGGGCACGTTCTCGCTCGCGCGCCAGGCCATCCTGCTCGGCTTCCTGCCGCGCACGCGCGTCATCCACACGTCGTCGCGTCTCATTGGCCAGATCTACGTGCCCGGCGCAAACTGGGCGCTCATGGCCGGGACGATTGTCGTCGTCGTGGGATTCCAGACCTCGACCGCGGTTGGCGCCGCGTACGGCGTGGCCATTACCACGACCATGCTCTTCACAACGATGCTGCTGTACTTCGTCGCGGTGAACAACTGGGGATGGCCGCTGAGGCTCGCGCTGCCGCTCTGCGGACTTTTTCTCGCCTTCGATCTCGCCTTTTTCGGCGCAGCCATGCTCAAGATCCTCCACGGAGGCTGGTTCCCACTGCTGCTCTCGCTCGTGCTCTTTGTCGTCATGTACACGTGGTGGCAGGGCAGAAAAATCCTCGCCGGGCGGCTCGGTGAAGACGCGATGACGCTGGCGGACTTCGTCGAAAACATCACGCAGGGAGAACACCAGCCCGCGCGCGTGCCCGGCGCGGCCGTGTTCATGACGGCCAATCCGCGCGGCACGCCCCGGGCCCTTGGCCACAACATCCGGCACAACAAGGTTATCCACGAGAAGGTGGTCGCGCTCACGGTATCCATCGCGGAGGAGCCGTACGTCTCGCGGCAGAGGCGAGTCGAGGTCACAGACATCGGGCGCGGGTTCTACCGCGTCCAGGCCAGATACGGATACATGGAGTCTCCGTCCGTCCCCGAAATTCTCGATCTCGCCCGCGAGAAGGGGCTCGATGTCCCCATGTTCGGCACCGCCTTCTTCCTCGGGCGCGAGAACATCATCACCACGAAGCGCCGCGAAATGGCCTCTTGGCGGCAAAAGCTGTTCGCATTCCTGTCCCGAAATGCGCAAAGCGCGACAAACTTCTACGAAATCCCGCCCAACCAGGTCATCGAACTCGGCCTCCAGGTCGAGTTGTAATCGCGCTGTCGCCAACGGGGTCGCACGCCGTTTCGCCGGGCGCCCTCGTCATCATCCTGAGCAAAGCGAAGGATCTCGCACACTGAATACCCCGCCCTCGCGGGCGTAAACCCGCGCGCAGGGCGACCGGGCCAAGCGGCCTTGCTCGACCCTACCGGCCCCGTAACACCCTAACCTAACCATTTGCACTACAATACCTTGCAACGAAACCCAACCCGAGACGTCAACCCATTCCCGTGGCCCAACGTTCTCTCTCTCAGGATATGGCGCGGCCCGAACCCGACCCGCAGGACGACGCGCAACTCATCCGGCGGACGCGGGACGGCGACGACTCCGCGTATGCGGAAATCGTCGCGCGCCACCAGCAGCGCGTGCTCCGCGTCGCCTATCGCATCACCGGCAGCCGCGAGGAAGCGCTCGATGTCGCCCAGGAAGTCTTCCTGAAGGCGTATCGGAAGCTGGGAGGGTGGCAGCCGCGCGCGCCGTTCGGCGCGTGGCTCGTGCGCCTCGCGGTGAACCAGGCGATCGATCATCGGCGCCGGGTCGCGCGCCACGCCGACGAACGCACGGCCGGACTCGACGCCGCGCCGCCGGCCGAGGCCGCGCGATCGGGCTCGGGCGACGCGTACGCCGTGGGGCGTGAAGTGGACGCGCGGGTGCGTGGTGCGTTGGTCGAGTTGTCCCACGCGCAACGCACGGCCTTCGTGCTGCGGCACTACGAAGGCATGACGCTGGCCGAGATCGCGCCGGTGTTGGGATGCAGCGTGGGGAGCGTGAAGGTGCACTTGTTTCGCGCGGTGCGGCGGTTGCGCGCGCTTTTGCGCGATCTGGCGCCAGAGGATTGATCATGTTTGGAAAACGAAAACGCGCCGAAGCGTTGTTGGCGCAGTCGCTGTATGAACCGCTCTCGGACGCCGAACGCGCGGAACTCGACGCGCTGCTTGGCGCCGCGCCTGACCTGCGCGCCGAGGCCCGTCGCATGAGCGAATTCGTCGAGCGCGTGCCCGTGTCCGACGCGAAGTTCGACGGCGATCTGCGTCCGGCCGTCATGGCCGCGCTGCACGAGCGGCGCGGGTTCCACGTTCCAATTCTGCCGCACTGGGCCGTCTCGCTCGCCGCCTTCGTCGTGGTCGCCGGCGGCGTCACATACTGGATCGCCGCGCATCCGCCCGCCGCCCTCGCTCCGGGCCCCCTCGCCGAGGCCCCGTCGGCGTCCGCGCTCGACGCTGTGCTTGCGGAATCCGATTC
>CAYUZD010000293.1:0-4438 GCA_964449475.1 uncultured Nitrospirales bacterium | reverse complement strand
CCGCGTGCCGCGCCATCGAGCGCATCGTCGGCGTGCAGGGCAAGCTCGAACAGTTTCAGATCCGCGCCGCGTCCCCCGGCAAAGACGCGCTCGGCGAGGCGCACATCATCGTCCAGTTCGACCAGCGGCCCTTCACGGGGAACGGCGCGAGTACGGACATTATCGAAGCGGCCGTCCGCGCCTACCTCAATGCGCTGAACAAGTACCTCGCCGTGCGGCAGGGGTAGACCGAGTCAGCCGTGCACGGGGGTGGTCGTCGCGGTGTGATCGTCGACGGCGGTCAGAATCGCCTGGATGGATTCCACTTCCCGCTTCTCGAAGAACGGTTCGCCGCATTGGGCACAGACCAGCGCCGGGACGCTGTCCAACTGGAGATGAACGCCCGGCCGATCGATATGGAGCGGGGCGGCTCCAGGCCGCAATTCGCCCTGACAGTGCAAGCACTTCATCGCGCTCGTCTCAACCTGAAATCTGCCGACCATTCGTCCGGCTGCGGCACGTACGCCGTTATCACCGCCAAGTACTCGTCCTTCGGAGAGCATACCACATGGATTGGCCTGTCTCCGGCACCGAACCCCAGCAGCAATCCGCTATGCCCGCGCGCGTCCTCGGGATAGTCCTCGATTAGCGCGCCCGCGAACACGGCCGACTCCACGTCCGCGACCGAGATCATCCGTTCCGGCCGCGCCATTTGACGGACCGCGTGCGGGAGATAGAGGATTCGCTGCTGCGCGGCAGCTCGAATCGCCCGCTCGAACTCCGTTTCATCGACCATGAAGAGATAATACCCTTCCCAAACCGGCCCAGACCCGGTGCCCGAAGGTTGAGTCACCCGTTCGCCATATGCTAGTCTACGGCGTCCCCCTTTGAGGGAGTTTGCGGGGCGGTGTGCCCTGCCAGGAGCCGGTTGGTGAAGAAAGAGACCCATCCCGAATACGTCGATTGCCAGATCACGTGCGCGTGCGGCAACGTCATCAAGACGCGGTCGACCAAACCCGCGATTCACGTTGAGATTTGCTCGAACTGCCACCCGTTCTTCACGGGCAAGCAGAAGCTGCTCGATACCGAAGGCCGAGTCGAGCGGTTCCGCAAGAAGTACGCAAAAACCTCCGCCAAGTAGCGCCTCCCGCCCCGCATGGAGCCTCTGATGCGCCAGAAGCTCCTCGGCATTGCGGAGGAGCATCAACGCCTGGCAGACCGCATGGCGAGCCCCGAGGTCGCGTCCGACCGGAACGCGTACCGCGAGGCCGCGCGCAAACACGCCGAGTTGTCGCCGCTGGTGGATCGTTTCGACTCGTTTCAGCGCGACGAAGCCGAACTCGCCAGCGCTGACGCGCTCCTGCACGAGACGGCGGACCCCGAACTGCGCGCGATGGCGCAGGAGGAGCGCGATCGGCTCGCGCCCGCGCTCGTCGCGCACGAGGAAGCGCTGAAGGTCCTGCTGCTGCCGAAGGATCCGAACGACGAGCGCAACACCATCGTCGAAATCCGGGCGGGCACCGGCGGCGACGAGGCCGGCCTCTTCAGCGCAGATCTGTTCCGCGCCTACACTCGTTACGCTGAGCGCAAGGGCTGGCGCGTCGAGATCCTCTCCAGCCATGAATCGGGCATGGGCGGGTTCAAAGAAGTCATCTTCAAGCTCTCCGGCAATTCCGTCTATAGCCAGATGAAGTTCGAGGGCGGCGTGCACCGCGTGCAGCGTGTGCCCGAGACGGAGGCGCAAGGGCGCATCCACACGTCCGCCGTGACGGTCGCCGTGCTGCCCGAGGCAGAGGACGTGGAAATCGAGGTCGCGGAGAAGGACCTCACGGTGGACGTCTACCGATCGTCCGGTCCCGGCGGTCAGAGTGTCAACACCACGGACTCGGCCGTTCGCATCACGCACAAGCCGACCGGCCTCGTGGTGACCTGCCAGGACGAAAAATCGCAGCACAAGAACAAGGCCAAGGCGCTGCAGATCTTGAAGGCGCGGCTGTACGCGCGCATGCAGGCCGAGGAGGATGCGAAGCGATCGGCCGAGCGCAAGGGCCAGGTGGGCACCGGCGACCGCAGCGAGCGCATCCGCACGTACAACTTCCCGCAGAACCGCGTCACCGATCACCGGATCAACCTGACGCTCTACCGCCTCGAAACCGTGATGGAAGGCGATTTCCAGGAACTCATCGACGCTCTGATCGCGGCGGACCGCGCCGCGCAGCTCGCAGAGGCGTGATGCCGGCGGTGGCAGAGTGGATTCGTGGTGCGGAGCGCCGGCTCGCCGGGGTCACGCAGACCCCGCGGCTCGACGCGGAGCTTATCCTCTCGCATGAGATGGGCTGCTCGCGCACGGCACTGCTCGCTCGACTTCGAGAACTCGCGCCCGAATCGGCAGAGCTGGAGGAATTGCTCGCGCGGCGGGCGCGCGGCGAGCCGCTGGCCTATCTGTTCGGGACGTGGGAGTTCTTCTCGCTCGAGTTCGAGGTGCAACCTCCCGCGCTCGTCCCCCGGCCGGAGACAGAGCACCTCGTCGAGGCCGTGCTGAGCCATATCGGCGATCGGCCCGCGCAGATCCTGGACCTGTGTACGGGCACCGGCTGCGTCGCCGTGGCGATCGCCATGAACGCGCCGAACGCCCGCGTGGTCGCGGCGGACATCGAACCCCGATACGCCGCGCTCGCCGCACGCAATGCGCAACGGCACGGTGCCGGCGATCGCGTTGAGTGCCGCACCGGTGACCTGTTCGACCTCGTGAAACACGGTGAAACATTCGACGCGATCTGCGCCAATCCCCCATACGTCGAGGCGGGCGCGTGGACTTCGCTCTCCAGAACAATCCGCGATTTCGAAGATCCGCGCGCGCTGCTCGCCGGCTCGGACGGTCTCGACACGGTCCGCCGGATTATTCGAGACGCCTGGAAGTACCTGCGGCCCGGCGGCCTGCTTGCGCTTGAGATTGGCCACGGCCAGGCGGACGCGACCAGCCGGCTGATGCGCGAATCCGGATACGCCTCGGTCGAATTCACCCGCGATCTGGCGGGAATCGAGCGGATCGCGCTCGGGCTTGCGCCCGAGCGGGCGGAGGCTCCCGGCGGGGGAGTGAAAGATTCGGCGCGGACGGCGCGTCTATAGTCGGGGTACGAATGCCATTCGGACGGAAGCAGAACGGGCGGGGAGAGGACTAGATGGGTGTGCTGGCACCCGTATTGCCGAGCAGCGTGCGCGAAATCCCGCAGGAAGAGCGCCCGCGCGAGCGCCTCGCCGGCATCGGGCCCGAGGCCCTGCGTGATGCGGAGTTGCTCGCCATCCTCTTCCGCACGGGTACGCGGAGCACGGGCGCGGTCGCGCTGGCGGAGGCGTTGCTCCGGGAATTCGGCGGTCTGCGCGCGCTGGCCCGCGCGAGCATCGATGAATTACAACGGGTGGACGGCATCGGCCGGGTCAAGGCGATCGAGGTCAAGGCCGCGCTCGAACTCGGCAAGCGGCTTGCCGCGTTCAGCGAGCGGGGCCGGCCGCGGATCCGCTGCGCGGACGACGTGTCGGATCTGCTGATGGTGCGCTACAAGGACTACGAGCACGAAGTCTTCAAGTGCGTGCTGCTCAATACCAAGAACGAAGTCGTGAAGATCGTCGATATCTCGCACGGCGGGCTCGACGGCACGCTCGCCGCGCCGCGGGACGTGTTCCGCCAGGCACTGCGCGAGGGGGTCTCGGCCGTCATCCTGTGCCACAACCACCCGAGCGGCGATCCCGAGCCCAGCCCAGACGATCTCGCGCTCACGCGCAGGCTCGTCGAATCGGGCGAGTTGCTCGGCGTGCGCGTGCTCGATCACGTCATCTTCGGCGATGGCCGGTTCGTGAGCCTCAAAGATCGGGGCCGGATGTGAGCGGCCCGTTCCGCAGCGCATGGCGGACGGGCGCGCCGTTTTACGTCCCGGCGCTGCTCCTCGGCGGGGGCGCGGCGTCTTGGGCGGTCGCCGCGGACTGCCCGATACTGGGCGTCGCGGCGTTTATCCCCGGCGCGTTCATGCTCAATTTTTTTCGCGATCCGCCGCGCGCCGTGCCGGCCGACGCGCGCGTCGTCGTCAGTCCCGCGGACGGCAAGGTCACCGCGGTCGAAACGCTGGAGTCGTCGCCCTGGTACGGCGGCCCCTGCAAGCGCGTCTCCATCTTCTTGAGCGTGTTCGACGTCCACGTGAACCGCGCGCCGGCCGACGGCACGGTCATCAAGGTGGAACACAAGCCCGGCGCGTTCAAAAACGCGATGGATCCCGAATCGGCCGACCTCAACGAGGCGAACACGCTCTGGCTCGATACGCCCCACGGCCCGATGACCGTGCGCCAGATCGCGGGGCTCATCGCGCGCCGCATCGTGTGCCCCGCGCGGGCGGGGGAGTCCCTCCGCAAGGGCCAGCGATTTGGTATGATCCGGTTTGGATCCCGCACGGACCTGTATCTGCGC
>CAYUZD010000292.1:0-4461 GCA_964449475.1 uncultured Nitrospirales bacterium | reverse complement strand
GTGGACGGCGCGCAGCCCATCATCCAATTCCCGCAGGCGAGTCCGCTCACGATGTCGCTGCTCGCGCTGTGCTTGGTGCTTGCCATTTCCGCACTCGCCGCGCGCGAGATACTCATCCGGCGCCGCACGCTGCGTGTCCGGCTGGATCGCGAATGGGAATCCATCCGCAGCATTCTGACTGAACGGCGCATCGAGGGCGATGACGCGGATTACCTCCAATCCCTCATCCAGCGCGCGGCGCGGCGCGAACCGCTGCGCGCAGTGACCACGCGCGAGGGATTCGAGGCGCTCGCCGAATCGGAGCTGGCGCGCAACGCCAAACTCGACACGCACGGGATGGAAGACCTCGGTGTCCGGCTGCGTGGGCTGCGCAAGGAACTTGGACTCGACTACGTCCCAATCGGCCACGCTATCCGCTCGACGCGCGAACTCCATGACGGCCAGTGGATGACGATGTCGCCCGCGGACGCCGATCCGCCCGACTGGACGCGGGTTATGGTCGAGGACGTGAACGAGGCGTTCGTCCATGTCATGCTCAAGGACGCGCCGGCCTCGCGGACCCCAGCGCTGGCGCCCGGCGCGCGCGTCCGGTGCACGCTCTGGCGCGACGAGGACGCGCGGTACACGTTCGTCACCACCGTTGCGACGCACCACTCTCCCCCACCGACCTGGCGCCTGCGCCACACGGCCGAACTCGAACGCACACAGAACCGCGCGGATTACCGCGTGCGCCATGACCAGCCACTCGTCGCCGCGGTCCTGAACGCGCCGCGGGAGGATGCCGGCGCCGACCTGCATGCGCTCCCGGTCGTTACGCGAATCAGTGGCCGCGTCACGAGCCTGAGCGCGGGCGGATGCGCGCTCGTCTTCAGCCAGCCCGTCGCGCGGCACGTGTTGCTGCGCATCGAGCTCGACGTGCCCGGCGTGCCCAAGCGCCCGGTCGAGATCCAGATCGTCACCACCGCCGCCATCTCCGGCGGGCGCTACCTCGTCCGCGGGCGCTTCCTTGGACTCGATGACGACGCGCGGGATAAAATCGCGCGCTACGTGCTCCACAAGCAACAGCAACGACTCGCCGCGCAAGCCGCCAAGGGTTGATTCCGTGAATTTCATGCGTGACGCCGTCCGGGCGTTGCACGAGAACTACCGGCCGGTCCTGCTCTACATGAGCCTCGTCGCGCTGCTCAAGACCGGCGAGGGCGCGTTGCAAAAGCTCGTCCTCGATCCCATTGCTGAAACCACCTCCGACAGCCGGATGGGGATGTATCTCATCCTCACGCGTATCGCGCTCGTCGCGGGCGTCGCGCTCGGCGACACGGTCCTGTTGTCGCGCATCGGCCGCGAGGTGGACAAACCGTACTGGCGCGTGCCGGACGACCGCGAGGCGCTGCGCCGATTCTACCGGCTCTGGCTGTTGCTCGGCCTCGCGAACCTCGTCTACCTGCAACTGACCGAACAGCTCACCGGCGGCGACCCGGAACATCCGGCGACGTTCTTCGTGTTCCTCAGTTACATCATGCTCGTCGTCCTGCTTCACGCGTTCGGCACGACCGTTATGTTCTACGGCAACGTCACGCGCGACGAAGTCGGCGAGGCGTACCGCACGATGTCGCGCCACGCGCAATCCATCCTCGGGCTCTGCCTGCTGGGCATTCTCGCGGCGTTCCTTCTCCAGGTCTTCTACGCCTTGATCGTGTTCGGCAAGTTGCCGCTGCCGGCCGAACTCGGTGCGGGCGCGCTGCTGGCCGCGATGGATGGATACATCAGTTGCTTCCTCTTCGCGTACATGTGGCTCGTGTGTCGTTACGACCGCGACGACTACGAACGCGACCGGGAAGATTTCGACCTTTAACGGGGACAGGGAGCGACCATGCGCGTCGAACTTCCCTACGCCGGCTCGACGCTGTCCGTGGACCTGGGCGAGCGGGTCCGGCCACTTGGGACGCTCGATATCGGAGATGTCCCCGCGGTGCGGGACGTGAACGCGGCGATGGCGGACGGACTTGCACGCCCCATCGGTCTGCCGGGGCACGCGCTCGCGGCGTTCGCTCCCGGTGATTCCGTCGTCATCGTCGTTTCGGACTCGTTCCGGCAGACGCGCGCGGACGCATTCCTCCCGCCGCTGCTCGCGGAGTTGCACGCGCGCGGCATTCGCGACGATAGCATCTCGCTTCTGTTCTCGACCGGCGTCCACCGCGCACCCACGCCGGACGAGCAACGCGCGATCCTCGGTCCCGCCGTCTACGACCGCTTCCAACGCCGCGTCTATTGCCACGACGCCGAGTCCGGCGCGCACCGCCGCGCCGGCACGACCTCCCGCGGTACGCCGGTCGAAATCAACACCCGCCTGCTCGACGCCGATCGCGTGATCGCGACCGGCGCGATCGTCCTGCACTACTTCGGCGGCTTCGGCGGCGGCCGCAAATCGATCGTGCCTGGGCTGGCGTCCGCCGCGACCATCGCGAAGAACCATTCGCTGAATCTTCACCCCACCGACGACCGGCTCGACCCCGCCGTGCGCATCGGCACGCTCGACGGCAATCCCGTGGCCGAAGACATGCTCGAGGCCGCGCAGTTCGTGCGCGTCGATCTCGTTCTGAACACCGTCCTGACCCGCGACGCGCGCATCGCGGCGATCTTCTGCGGCGAGATGGACGCCGCGCACCGGGCCGGCTGCGAGTTCGCGCGACGGCTTTACGCGCGGCCGATCGCGGAGCGCGCCGACCTCGTGCTGGCGGCGTCCGCGCACACGCGCAACTTCGTTCAGACGCACAAGGCGCTCTACAACGCCTACCAGGCGGTCAGACCCGACGGGCGCATCGTGCTCGCCGCACCATGCCCCGAGGGGTTGGGCGGTGAACGCTTCGCGAAGTGGCTCGCGCTCGGCGATCGCGCCTCGGTACTCGCCGCGCTCCGCACGCGCAGCGAAATCAACGGCCAGACCGCGCTCTCGACGCTGGAGAAATCTCCGATCACGCGCTTCGTCACCGAGTTGTCGGGCGACGATGTCGCGCGTCTCGGCGGCCGCAAATCGCCGTCGCTGCAGGATGCCGTAAACGACGCACTCGCCGATCTCACGAGATCGGCGCCCGATCTCGCGCGATCCGGCGTCGATCGGCCGTCGCTCTACGTGATGCCGTCCGCCGCGCACACGGTCCCCATGCCGCCGCGCTAACTCCTTTGCTGACAGTGAGTTTGATACCCTTCCGCGCGTTTGTTAGAATTCGCGCCTGGTAATCCCGTCCTCTGGGGGCCGACGCGTGAACAGGCTGGTCTTCCCTCTCTCCAAAGCGTCACGAGCGGGCGGACACTCCTTCGATGAAGTGGTGCCCGGGGACGAGGTGCGCCCGGACGGCGCGCCAGCGATCGCGCTCACGAGCGTGCGGGTGGCCGGCACGTTGACGGCCGTTGCGACCGAGTTCGTGTTCCGCGGACGGCTCACGGGCACGTTCGAGCGCGAGTGTGACCGGTGCCTCGAACCCGCGCGCGAGACGATCGACCAGGACGTGACGTGGTTGTTCGAGCCCGGGACGGACGTGCCGCGGGCGGCCGAGGACGTCGAGGACGAGGAAGGCGAAATCGACACCGCCGAGAACGACGAACGCGCCCGGTACTACCAGGGCGAGGAAATCGACCTCGCGCCGCACGTCTGGGAAGAGATGGTGCTGGCGGAACCGAGCAAGTACTACTGCCGTGCGGAGTGCCGCGGGTTGTGCCCGCGTTGCGGGAAGAATCTGAACGCGGGCGCGTGCAATTGCGCCCCGGAGAAGGAAGAACGAGGCAACACCGGACTGGCAGCGCTCAAGGACCTGTTCCCCAATCTGCCGTCCAAAACTGTGGAGGAGTAACCGTGCCAGTCCCAAAGAGAAAGACGGCCAAGCCGAAACGAAACATGCGCCGCTCGCACCACGCGCTCACGCCCGCGAACCTCATCGAGTGCCCGAACTGCGGCGAGAAGACCATGCCGCACCGCGTCTGCCGCCGTTGCGGGTACTATAAGGCGCGCACGATACTCAAGGGCGAAGACTAAGCCGCGAACGCAGCGGGCGCACGGAGAGGGGGCGTCATGCGGATCGTTCTGGACGCGATGGGGGCCGACGCGGCGCCCGATCCGGAAGTCCGCGGCGCGGTTGAAGCGAGCCTCGAGTCCAAGGCCGAGTTCGTGCTCGTCGGCGAGGAGCCGCTCCTGTGCGAGAAGCTCAAGGCGTTCCCCAAGCGCGGCAACATCAGCGTCGTCCACGCCACCGAACGCGTCCTGATGACCGACGCGCCGATGGTGGCCATCCGGCAGAAAAAAGATTCGAGCCTGCTCGTCGGTCTGCGCATCGTCAAGGAAGGCAACGCGGTGGGGTTCCTCAGCGCGGGCAACACCGGCGCCGTCATGCTCGGCGCGCGCGTCGTGCTCGGGCCCATCAAGGGCGTCGCGCGCTCGGCCATCTGCCAGATCCTGCCGACCAAGGC
>CAYUZD010000291.1:0-4507 GCA_964449475.1 uncultured Nitrospirales bacterium | reverse complement strand
GACTACCCGGAGGTGGGCGAACCGATTACGCCCCGCCACCTGCTCAACCACACGTCCGGACTCGTGAGTTACACCGCGCAGAGCGAGTACTGGAGGCGGATGAAGGACGACGTGCCGCAGGAGACGGTACTGGGCTGGTTTGCGTCACGCGAACTCGCGTTTCCGCCGGGCGATCACTACAGCTACAGCAATTCCGGGTATTTCGTGCTTGGATTGATCGTCGAACGGATGAGCGGCAAGAACTTCGGGCAGTACGTCAAGGAAAACATCCTCGATCCGCTGAAACTTACCGGCACGTATTACGACGACAGCCTCGTGAGCATTCCCGGCAAGGCCAAGGGCTACGAACGCGAATCCGGCGTGCTCGTTCCCGCGCGCGAACTGAACACGCGGCTCGCGTTCTCCGTCGGCGCGATGGCGTCGAACGTCCTCGATCTGTTCACGTTTCACCGGGCGTTGCGCGCGGGCACACTGGTCACGCCGGAATCGTTCGCGCTGATGACGACGCCCGCGTGGCTGAACGACAACACGTTCACCCGATACGGCATGGCGTTCCACGTCGAAAAATGGGGCGCGCATCCCGTGTGGCGGCACGGCGGCCTCATCTTCGGATACAAGACGTGCAACTACTACTACCCCGAAGAAGACCTCACCATCATCATCCTGATGAATACCGAGGAGGCGGAGTACCGGCCGCTGCAGGCGGGCATCGCGCGGATGTTCATCCCGGACCTCAGCCCCGACGAGGAGTACAACTGAGGCGGTCAGAGCGGAATGGGCACGCCGCCGGCCGCTTCGTAGGCCTCGACGATCGCGTCGAACATCAGGATGTTTGCGTGATTCACCATGGACCGGCGCAGGCGCAAGAAATTCGCGCGCGCGTGGACGTTGCCCACATCGCTCACGATGCGGCCCTTGTCGAAGTCGATGACCCACGCCTCGCTGCCGTGGACGAGCAGGTTTTTCATGTTCAGATCGGCGTGCAATACGCCCGCTGCGTGCATCGACCGGATGGCGCGGCCGCACGCTGCGAGTTCTTCCGGCAACGCCCCGCCGCCCTGCTTCACCTTGTGATACAGGTCGTCCGCGTCCACCTTCAGCGTCGCGACGGAGCCGCGAAAGAATACGCCTGACCGGCTCCAGCACGCGCCGACCGGCAACACCGTGTGCACGCCGCGCGCGTACGCCTCCCGATGCAATTCGATCTCCTGCCGGGGACGATTGTGAAGAAGATACTTGTCGCGAAAGAGGTTCTTCAGGTCGCCTCCGCGGCGGCATTGACGAACCAGCACCGTCCCGTGCGGAGTTTCGAGCGATCGGATGACGCCCCGTCCGAAGTATGCCGTCGGTTGCAAGCGCGACTCGTCGAAGAGCGCGGGTGCAACGTGATCGGCAAAGTCCGGATGCACCAACGCCGATTGCCCGCTACCCTCGATTCGGACGAATTCAGGAATGGACCGCGGTTCGAGAATCATGAACGCGATAGCTTGTCGGCCAAGGGCGTGGGCGCGTACGCATTGACATAATCAAGCGCGTCGGCCGGTGTCGCCGCGACGAAGTAGAGCGATTGGTGATCGGTCCGGACAAAGTGCGTGCGCACTTGCGCGTCGAAAAATCGGACCAGCGGATCGTAGAACCCGGCTGTATTGAGCAAGACAACGGGCCGGTCGTGGTACGCAAGTTGTTTCAGCGTGATCGCCTCCAATAATTCCTCCAGCGTTCCGAACCCACCCGCCAACGCGATGAACGCGTCCGCCCGGCGGTCCATCTCGGCCTTACGCTCCCGCAACGTCGGCGTGACGATGATTTCATCCGCCGTCTCATACACGATCCCCGGCCGGTTCAGGCGGTCCGGGATAACCGCCACCACGTGCCCGCCGCCCTCGTGCACCCCGCGGGCGACCGCACCCATCAGACCCACTGTGCCCCCGCCGAACACGAGCCGCCAGCCGCGCGCCGCCATGCGCCGGCCGAGGTCCGCCGCGTGGTCGAAGTACGTCCGATCAACGCGCTCGCTCGATCCGCAGAATACGCATACCGTTTGGGACATGAGCGCTCCAGTCGAGCCGCACATTATGGCGGATTCGTGGATCGATTGTGAAAGCGTGTGTTAGGATCGCGGCCTTCGCGGAAGGTGTTTTCATGCCGGAACTTACGCTGCAAGACGTCGAATATGTCGCTTCGCTCGCCCAGCTCACCCTGGACGACGCCGGGAAGGCGCGCATGCTCGAGGAGATGGGCAAGATTCTCGGCTATATCGAGAAACTGAACGAGCTGAATACCGAGGGTGTCGAGCCCATGATGCACGTGCTCGATCTGGCCAATGTCTACCGCGAAGACGTGGTCCAGCCGTCGCTCGATCACGACCTCGCGCTCAAGAACGCCCCTAACTCCGACGGGGCCTATTTCCTCGTGCCGCGGATTCTGGAAATCGAGTAGGCATGGCCGACGCGTTGCACGCCCGCACGGCCCGCGAACTGCGCGACTTGGTCCGCAAACGTGACGTGTCCGCCCGGGAAGTCGCAGAAAGTTTCCTCGATCGCATCGACGCAGTCGACAAGCGCACGGGGGCGTATCTCGACGTCTGGCGCGACCACGCAATCGAGCAAGCCGACGGCGTGGATGCGCGCATCGCCCAGGGGCAGGATCCCGGACCGCTCGCGGGGGTACCCATCGGACTCAAAGACAACCTCTGCACGTCATACGGCACGACCACCTGCGCATCGAAGATTCTCGCCGGGTTCGAGAGTCCCTACGACGCGACGATCGTGACGCGCCTCCGGGACGCCGGTGCCGTCTTTCTCGGCAAGCTGAACATGGACGAATTCGCGATGGGATCGTCCACCGAAAACTCATCCGTGCAGCGCACGTGCAATCCCTGGGACCTCGGCCGCGTGCCGGGCGGCTCGAGCGGCGGTGCGGCGGCGGGCCTCGTCGCGGACGAGGCAGCGCTCACCATCGGCAGCGACACGGGCGGATCGATTCGTCAGCCGGCGGCGTTCTGCGGGTGCCTCGGCCTGAAACCGACCTACGGCCGCGTGTCGCGCTATGGCGTGGTCGCGTTCGCGTCCTCCCTCGACCAGATTGGGCCGTTCGCGAAGAACACCGAGGACCTCGCGCTCGCGATGAACGCGATATCGGGGCACGACCCGTTCGACGCGACGTCCGCCACCCTGCCTGTACCGGATTACACCCAGAGCCTGCGCGAGGATCTGCGCGGCCTGACGATTGGCCTGCCGCGCGAGTTCTACACCGACGCGTTGAACGACGCGATGCGCGAGAAGATCATGGCGGCGGTCGACGTGATGCGCGGGCTCGGGGCGAAGACGGTCGACGTCTCGCTGCCGCACACGGACTACGGCATCGCGGTCTACTACATCATCGCGCCGGCCGAGGCGAGCGCGAACCTCGCGCGGTTCGACGGCGTGCGCTACGGGTACCGCGCGCCGGCCGCAACGACGGTGGACGAGATGTACAAGCTGACCAAGACGCAGGGATTCGGGCCGGAGGTGCGCCGCCGCATCATGCTCGGCACCTACGCCCTGTCCAGCGGCTATTACGACGCTTATTACCTCAAGGCGCAGAAGGTACGCGCGCTGATCCGGCGCGATTTCGACGAGGCGTTCGCCAAGTGCGATGTGATCGTGACCCCGACCACCCCCACTCCCGCGTTCACGTTCGGCGAAAAAACCGACGACCCGCTCCAGATGTACCTCAACGACATCTACACGAACTCGGTGAACCTCGCGGGCGTGCCGGGATTGTCCGTTCCCTGCGGTTTGGTGGACGGCAGACTCCCGGCGGGCCTGCAACTCATCGGAAAGCCGTTCTCTGAAGATCTACTCATCCAAGTCTCGTACGCGTACGAGAAAAACCGCGGATTCGACCTGGGGAAACCCCCGCTGAATTAGTATGGAATTCGAGCCTGTCATCGGACTGGAAGTCCACGTCGAGATCAGCACGCGCTCAAAGGTGTTCTGCGGCTGCAAGAACGACTTCCACGCGCCGCCGAACACGAACGTCTGCCCGATCTGTCTCGGCATGCCTGGCGTGCTGCCCGTGCTGAACAAGGCGATGGTCGAGGCGTCGGTCGCGGTTGGGCTCGCGCTCCATTGCACGATTGCGCGCTGGTCGAAGATGGACCGGAAGAACTATTTCTATCCGGACCAGTCGAAGAACTACCAGATCAGCCAGTACGACCTCCCGTTGTGCCGCGACGGGTACCTCGATGTGGACGTGGGCGACACGGTGAAGCGTATCCGGATCCGCCGGGCGCACATGGAAGAAGACACCGCCCGGAACACGCACACGCTTGCCGGCGCGAGCGGCGTCGATTTCAACCGCGCGGGCGTCTCGCTGCTCGAAATTGTGACCGAGCCGGACATTCATTCCGCCGAGGAGGCGTACGCGTTTCTCATCCAGCTTAAGCGCATCCTCGAATATCTCGACGTGAGCGACTGCAACATGGAGGAAGGATCGCTGCGCGCGGAGCCGAACATCAGCCTGC
>CAYUZD010000290.1:0-4523 GCA_964449475.1 uncultured Nitrospirales bacterium | reverse complement strand
CCGCCGCGGAACAGGAGGTCATCCGCTTCGGCATCTTCACCGAGGATTCGGTGCTGGGGAAACACATCAACGGCATCTTCTCGTGTGCCGACCTCGAGGCGAACTATCAGGGCCACCTGTTTGCGCGGCGGTTCTGCGAAGGCGACGATCGCTTCCTGCGCTACGACGGCGAAAAATGGACGCTCGCGCGAGAGGTCGATCTTCGCGAGTTCATCACACCGGCCTTCGACGAGTCGTATTACCCGTCGCTCTACTCCGACGACGTGCGCATCCCCGTGCTCACCGTCCTCGCCGAGGACTACGCCTCGCGCACCGGATCCGCGATTCTCGCCGAGCGGTTCGCGCGGTACCGGCGCGTGCCGCCCAGCCCGTCGATGCGCTCCGTCGAGCGGTACCTGCGCGAGAACGCCGTCACGCCGCAATACGACGGCCTGCTCGAAGCGCTCCGCATCCACCCCGGCCATCCCGCCGCGCCGCTCAATCCGTTCGACCTCGACGGCTCGCGCAACCCCGGACGCTAAACGCGGCCTGGATGCCGCCGTCGCGGTGCTTTTGTTATTCTGCGCGTCTTGTTTCGGTTCACCCATCCCAGGACGTTTCATGAGTAAACTCGTTCTCGTTCGCCACGGCCAGGCGAGCTTTTTCTCCGGCGACTACGACCGGCTCTCCGAGATGGGCGAGCGCCAGGCCCGCGTGCTCGCCGACTACTGGTTGCGCAATGGCGTCGCGTTCGACGAGGTGTACACCGGCACGCTCGTGCGCCAGCGCCGCACGGCCGAGGTCGTGGGGGAGGCGTTCCGCGCGGCGGGCCAGCCCTGGCCGGAGCACGGCGTGTTGCCGGGGCTGGACGAATATCCCGCGGACGACATGATGGACTCGCTGTTGCCGAAGCTCCGCGAGCAGGACCCGCGATTCGTGCAGCTCGATCAGGAATTCCAGCAAGCTGCCGGCGGAAAGGAAAAGTACCGCTCGTTCCACCGCCTGCTCTCCGCCGTCATGGAGAAATGGATCGACGGCGACCACGCGCCAAACGGGTTGATTCCCTGGACGCAGTTCCGTGACGGCGTCCGCGCGGCCATGCGCGAGATCGTCGCGCGGGAGGGCAACGGCCGCCGCGTCGCCGTATTCTCATCCGGCGGCGTGATCGGCGTCAGCGTCCAGACCGTCCTCGAAGCGCCCGACCGCATGGCGGCGGAACTGAACTGGCGCATCCACAACGCCTCGGTCACCGAGTTCACGTTCAGCGGCCGACGCATTGCGCTGGACTGTTTCAACACGGTCCCCCATCTCGCCGATCCGGAACTCCTGACCTACAGGTGATTCCCGCCTTCCCGCCATGAGCCTTCGCACGATAGCGATACAAGCCCACCCGGAGTTTCCCTGGCTCGCCGCCGGCGATACGGTCGCGGTCGAATCGCTGCTGCGGGGGTTAAACTGGCTCCGTGCCGGTGAGAGCGTCCAGTCCTGTGACCGCGCCGGCGAAGGCAACATGAATCTCGTCCTGCGCGTTCGCACCGGCCAGCGGTCGTTCATCCTCAAGCAGGCGCGGCCCTGGGTCGAAAAGTACGACCACATCGCGGCCCCGTGGGACCGCGTGCTCGTCGAGCAGCGGTTCTATGAGCGCATCGGCAGCATCCACGCCGTCGCCCTCCGTATGCCACGGGTCATCGCGTCGGACGCATCCGCGCGCGTGCTCCTGCTCGAGGATTTGGGCGAAGCCAGCGACTTTACGTATCTCTATCGCGGCAAACTCATTGACGAGGACCATCTGCGCACGCTCGCGGTGTATCTGCGCCGCCTGCACGACGTCACCGCGCACGACAAACCCGACCCCGTGCTGCTCAACCGCGACATGCGCGCGCTGAACCACGTACACATGTTCGACGTGCCGCTGGACCCGAAGAACGGTGTCGAACTCGACAAGTACGAACTCTGGCTCGGCGACACCGCCGCGACGCTTCGGCGCGACGCCGAATTTCGGGACGCGGTCGCGCGGCTGGGCGATCGCTACCTCTGGGACGGTGCCAGTCTGCTTCACGGCGACTTTTTCCCGGGCAGTTGGCTCAAGGTCGGCGACGACGTGAAGGTCATCGACCCCGAGTTCGCGTTCTACGGCGACCCGGAATTCGATCTCGGCGTTGCACTCGCGCACCTGCGGCTCGCGGCACAGAATTTCGACTACGGCAAGCTCTTTCTCGCCGCGTATACTGGCCGCGACATGGATCCCCAATACGATCTTGAACTCGTCGCGCAGTACGCCGCCGTCGAAGTGACGCGGCGCGTCCTCGGCGTCGCCCAATTGCCCATCCCGCCGACCGAAGGGTTCCGCGCGACCGCGCTCGAAAGCGCCCGCGAGGCCATGCTCGCCTGCTCCATCGAGGCACTATGGGCATAGAACAAATCGATCGTGTGCCACGCCTAAGCGGGCCTCAGCTCAGGCGTGCGTCCTGCACCCGAAACTACACCCCTAAGCACACCCCGCTTAGGGGTGGCACCCGTTGCTTGGTCACCTTGATGCTACTCCTATCGTCCACGCTCACGTGGAGCCAGACCGACGTCTGGCTCGACGTCGATGTCGCCGCCGGGCTTCCCAACCGCGACGTGGACGACGCGCTCGCGTTGATCCAGGCATTCAACTCGCCTGAACTGAACATCCGCGGCGTCAGCGCCGTGTTTGGCAATGCACCGCTCGCCGACGGCTTGCCGATCGCGCGCGAAGTCGTCGAAAAATTCGGCCCAGCGGGACTCACCGTGCATCCCGGCGCCGCGTCAAACGCTGAACTCGGTCAGACCAACGACGCGGTCACCGCCATGGCCGCCGCGCTTCAGGCGAAGCCGTTAGTTCTGCTCGCGCTCGGTCCGTTGACCAACGTGGGCTCGTTGCTCAAGCTCCATCCGGAGTCCCACGAGCGTATCGAGTCGATCGTTGTCGTTGCCGCGCGCCGGCCCGGCCAACGGTTCACCTATCCGACCGCCGGCGGTGCGTCGTTCCGCGACTTCAACTTCGAGAACGATGTCGAAGCGACGCGCACCATTCTCGACTCGAAGATCCCGCTCGTGTTCGCGCCGTGGGAAGTCTCGTCGCACGTCTGGATCACGCCGGACGACCTCGCGCGCAACGCGACCTACGGCGGCTCGGGCCTGTGGATTTATGAGAAGAGCCTGCCATGGGCGGAGATGTGGATCGCGCGGTTCAAGACGGTCGGTTTCAATCCCTTCGACACCCTTGCCGTCGGCTGGGTCACGCACCCGCAGTGGATGAAGTCGATGCCCGTTACGGTCACGATCGAGGACCTGCCGGACGACACCGTAAACCCTGCACACGGTCCAGCGCCGCTCAAGGCCTACCTGCTTGTCCACGAATCCGATGCCGCGACCGCCCGCGCGACGTACCTCTATGAACCGCTGCCGGCATTCTCGCGGTTGCTCCACGAGCGCCTGTCGGGATACTAGAAGCTATCCCAAAACTTAAATCTCTGTACTGTAGATGGGTTTGACTATGGAAATTTTCCTCGCGAATCCGATGTGATCGGTGAACGAGATCCTTCGCTAACGCTCAGGATGGCAGTGTAAATTGAGTTTTGGGATAGCTTCTAGGCGGTCGCCGACCCATCGAACCCAAGCTCCAACTTGCCTTCCCACGGCCCACAAAGTATTGTTTCGGGCAGACGCTCACCCGCCGGAGGTTCGCGCATGCTTCGCAGGCAGATTTTCGTCACGTTCGCAGTTCTGGCGCTTTTGACGGCCGGCCTCGCCGTGCACGCGGCGGACGTTCCCGACAAGCCCACCTTCACTCGCGACGTAGCCCCGATCCTCTACGCGAACTGCCTTGAATGCCACCGCGCAGGTGAGCTCGCGCCGATGTCGCTGCTCACCTATGAGGAAGCGCGACCCTGGGCGAAGTCCATCAAGGAAAAGGTCTCCACGCGCGCGATGCCGCCGTGGTTCGCGGACCCCAATCATGGCGCGTTCAAGAACGACGCCTCGCTCAGCGAAACCGAGATCGCGACGATTGTGAAATGGGTCGATGCCGGCGCGCCGCGCGGTAACCCGACCGACATGCCGGCGGTCCCCGAGTTCACCGTGGGCTGGCGGCTCGGCGAGCCGGACTTTGTGATTGAACTGCCGGAGGTGGACGTTCCCGCGACCGGCGGCGACTACTTCCCCGACCTGAGCTTCACGCCGGACGTTCCGGAAGACAAATGGGTGCAGGCGATCGAATTCCGTCCGAGCAACCTCGCCGTCACGCACCACGTCGTGATTTTCATGGGCGGGTTCGGCGGTGGCGGCGGCATGGGCAACTTCGACGTGCTCGGTGTCTGGTCCGTCGGTACGGAACCCAACGTCTATCCGGACGGCATGGGCCGCCGCCTGCAAAAAGGCCAGCGCCTCATGGCGAACATGCACTACCACCCGAACGGCACGCCGCAGAAAGATCAGACGCGCATCGGCCTGCACTACGGCGAAGGCCCGCTCAAGCACGAAGTCCGCGCCGCGCTCGCCGGCAGCTTCGGCATCCAGAT
>CAYUZD010000289.1:2725-4556 GCA_964449475.1 uncultured Nitrospirales bacterium | reverse complement strand
GCCGCGCGCGATTCCGCGCCCTCCCCCTTCGGCACGACAGCCAGCGCCGTGAACTCCGCCGCGCCCGACGCGACGTTCAGCCCGCCGTCGGAGCCGGGTTCGAATTCGAGATCGCGGGCCTCGATATAACCGCCCTTGTCCGCCTCGAAGCGCACGCGCGAACGCTCGGCCATCGCGAGCAGCGCGTCGAGCGCGCCTTCGGTCATGCGGACGTGATTGATCCGAGCGCGCCAGTTTTCGGCGGATTTGAACTCGCCCGTTGCATCGATCCGGCCTCCAGCCGCGTCCCAGTTCGCCCGTTGCACGAGCAGCGAATCGGCGTCCCAGAGCATGTCCGCATTGAGATCACCGGACAACGCGGGATGATCGGGTGACTGCACCGAAGCATCAAGGACCATGGAACTCAAGCCGGGAGAGGGTACGAACTGAACCGCGGCGTCGACGGTGCCGGATGGCGCGTTGGCCATCGGCAAGCGCGCCAGTTCCGCTCCGGTAAGTTCCGCGGAGCCTTCCACCTGCCACAGCTTCTCCACTCGATCGCGCGCTATGACGACGTCGCCGGTAAGTCGCGCATCGTCCCCCACGCCCACCATCGCGCCTTCCACGCGAACGCCGATTCGATCGCCAAGAACATCGCGGACTTCGATATCGATCGCGCCAAATACTTGCGCGTCGTCTGACAGAAGCAGCCGCGCCGACTTGGCATGGATTCGATCCAGGGCCACGTCGATATCGGCGCTGCCTTGCGCGGGCTTGGTCTCCTTCCAGGTGCGCTCGATCCGATCCAGGAGTTCGCGAAGTTCTTCCGGACCGCCCGTAATGCGTACGTCCAGTCCTTCAACGTCGATCGACGAGATTCCGACTTCGCGACGCAGCAGCCTCAACAGATCGAACCGGGCCACCACTCGCTCGATCGCCGCTTCGGCCTCGGGCGTCGCGGCACGCGCGTTGTAGGCGATCGCGCGGGGCGATGGAAGCAAGTCCACGTTCAGCCCCCCGATTTCGACGTCGATCCCCGTCCGCTCTGCCACCGTCTCGACGATCAACCGCCGGTATCGCTCCGTATCGAGCAGATAGCGTTCCGCGACGGCCCACCCGGCGACCGCAAGCCCCGCCAGCAGCGCGAGCGCGACCCACTTGCGCCGATGACGGCGAAAAACACCCGGTTTCGTGGCTGCGGAGGTCCCCATGCGCCTATCCTAACAAGGCCGTGGTTGAAGACAATCCCCGCGTCCGGTAGAACAATGCGATGCAACCCGCGCCCGGGGCACTGCCGCGCGCCGACCAGAAGGAACCGAATCATGAGCCAGATTGAGAACAACACGATGACCCGCCGCGATTTCGCCAAGGCCTCCGCCGCCGCCGGATTCGCGATCCTCGCCAGCCAGAGCAGCGCCGCCAAAGCCAATTCGGACACGCTCAAGGTCGGCCTGCTCGGCGCGGGCGGACGCGGGAGCGGCGCCGCGATGCAGATGCTCCAGGGCAACGACAACGTCAAACTGATCGCGATTGCCGACCTCTTCGAGGATCGCGTGCAGTCGATGAAGACGAAGGCGGAGAAGATCGGCGATCCGAAAATCCAGGGCAAGGTCGACATTAAGGACGACCACTGTTTCGTGGGCATCGACGCCTACAAGAAACTGCTCGATACGGATATCGACATCCTCGTGCACGGCACATTGCCGTACTGCCGGCCGGAACACGTTGCCGCCGCCATCGACGCGGGCAAGCACGTCTTCACAGAGAAACCCGCCGGCGTCGATCCCGCCGGCATCCGCGTGTTTCTCGCGGCAGCGGAGAAGGCGAAGCAGAAGGGCCTGTGCATCGCCGC
>CAYUZD010000289.1:0-2625 GCA_964449475.1 uncultured Nitrospirales bacterium | reverse complement strand
GCGTGTTTCTCGCGGCAGCGGAGAAGGCGAAGCAGAAGGGCCTGTGCATCGCCGCGGGCACGCAGCGCCGCCATCAGAAGGAGTACGTCGAGACCGTCAAGAAGATTCAGGACGGCGCAATCGGCGACATCGTCGCGATGCGTGCGTACTGGTGCGGCACGCTGCCGTTCGTGCATGACCGCAAGCCGGAGTGGAAGACGGACCTGGAGTACCGCATCCGGAACTGGTACGGCTTCTGTTGGGTCGCGGGCGACAGCATTGTCGAGCAGCACGTGCACAACCTCGATGTGATCAACTGGGTCAAGGGTACGCACCCGGTCAGCGTGTTCGCGTCGGGCGGGCGCACGTGGAAGCCGAACGAGGAGCGGTTCGGGGACATTTACGACCATTTCGACTGCGACTACGAGTACGCCGACGGCTCGCACCTGCTGAGCATGTGCCGCCACTGGGAAGGCGACGGCGGCGTCTTCGAGCAGGTCATTGGCACGAAGGGACGCAGCAACTGCGCGGACATGGGCGAGCCGGGCATGGATCCGTATGTGCAGGAGCACATCGACCTCGTCAAGGCCATCCGCGGCGAGGCGCCGTACCTCAACGAAGGGTTCGAAGTGGCGAACAGCACGCTGACGGCCATCATGGGCCGCATGAGCGCGTACACCGGCAAGAAGGTCACGTGGGACGAAGCGCTCAACGCCGATCTCAACATCGTGCCGGAGCTCGACTTCGCCAAGGCCTATCCGTGCGGCCCGGTGCCCCATCCCGGCGCGCACAAGGTCTGACCACAGCCGTTGGGCTTCGCAAAGCGAGGAATTTCTTGACCGCTTCGCGAGTAATCGTCGTCGTGTGGCAGGCCTAAGCGGGGTTCAGCTTAGGCCTGTCTGCGAACCGAGTGAACCGGAGCCGCTGAGTGAATTGCCCGCGTTGCGCCAAGGAGCCACTGATCGCGATCGAGCACGATCGCGTCGAACTCGATTACTGCCCGGCGTGCCACGGCGTCTGGCTCGACGCGGGCGAGCTCGAGCTGCTGTACGGTGACGCGGACGCCGCGCAGGACTTTTTGCGTTCGCGCAACCCCGTGCCGCGCGGCGAAGCCCCGCGCAAATGCCCTGAGTGCGGCGGACGCATGATCAAGGAAGTTACCGAGGGCGAAAGACCCGTGATATACGACCGCTGCCGCAAGGGCCACGGCCTCTGGCTCGACCACGGGGAACTCGCGGCAGTGCTGGAAAGCGCCACCGCCGCCGCGGGGGACAAAGAGGTCGTAACGTTCCTGAAACAAGTCTTCGCGGGATCACCAAATGCTCGATGAGCAGATTCATCCCAATCGATGCATAAGACTCAACATCGCATTTTTCTGTGCGATAGGTGTTGCATTCCTTAGTGCCGCTCAAGAGCCCGAGGTGTCAACACAGAATCAGATCACCGACGATGCGATCCTGACGGGCCAACTCGAGCCTCTCGACACGCTCTATGCAGCGCTGGAGGATCGTTCCCGATGGGAAGAGTGGAACGCGGCAGTTAGACAAATCGCAGCGCACGGTCGCTCGGATAAATCGACTTCCGTTCTGTTGGCGTTCGTGAAGCGCGGACTTCCCGATGGGCTCGGCAGGATTAGAGTCCTTCAAGAATGCACGCTGAAAATCAACATCCTTATGTATCTATCGCTCACCGGCGGCGATGAGGCCCGTAACGCCATGAAGGATGCTTTCTTCGGCAATCATGGTTATCTAACCGCGAATTGGCTCTCACGGGCCAACGAAGAGGTTGCTGCTGCCCGACGAGACTATTCGTGGACCAATTCTCTCCGTGGAAGGGCTGCGTTGGGACTTCTGGTTTCCGGCAACCGACGTGACGAGAGAATGGTTCGCCGGTATTTTCAGGCCCTACATCGAGCCACCCCGATATCGGATGAAGCTACTGGCGATCTATTCTCGAAATTGCTGGACAGCTTAGTAGATGCTGATTATGTAGATGCTCAGGGTAAGAATGGGGTCTTATATCTGAGCGGACTTTGTCCAATGGGCGAAGATTCGATTCGTGAGAAGTACCTGGCGGACGGTCGTCGCTAGTCATCGCGAATAACAGGTGACGATCGCGGTATTGTTAGGATGCCCTTTCAGGGCTCTTTGGTTTCGCGCCAAACCCAGGGCGACGCTTCGCTCTGCCCAGGGCTATAGTCGCGCGCCCCGTTGGGGCTGACTGCGTGGAGGGACGACGACATGGGCACTGGATTGATCGTGTTACTCGTGTTCGGCGGGATCGCCGTATTGCTCGTGTTCTGGGTGATCGCGATGTACAACGGGCTGGTGCAAGGCCGGAACCAGGTGAAGAACGCGTGGGCGCAGATCGACGTGCAGCTCAAGCGCCGGCACGACCTGATCCCGAACCTGGTCGAAACGGCGAAGGGCTACATGCAGCACGAGCGGCAGACGCTGGAGAACATCACCAAGGCGCGCAACCTCGCCGCGCAGCCGCACGGCGTCGCCGATCAGGCCAAGGCCGAGAGCGAGCTCACGCGCGCGATGAGCAGTTTCTTCGTCGTGCTTGAGAACTACCCCGATCTCAAGGCAAACCAGAACTTCCTGCAGATCCAGGAGGAACTGACCTCGACCGAGAACAAGATCG
>CAYUZD010000288.1:0-4563 GCA_964449475.1 uncultured Nitrospirales bacterium | reverse complement strand
GGTCGTCCGAAATCGCCGCCTCGAACCCGCCCTTCTCGATTCCCTTCTGGGCGCTACGCAAATTGCCCATACCGTAATCGACGATGACGATCATGTCTCGATGACGCCCTTAGTGGACGGGATCCCCCGCACACGGGGATCCTTCGACATCGCCTGCGACAGCGCCCGCGCGAACGCCTTGAACATCACCTCGACGCCGTGGTGTGCGTTGTCGCCGTACCGCAAAATTACGTGCGCCGTGATCCGGGCGTTCATCGCGAACGCCTGCAAGAACTCCCGCGCGAGTTCGGTGTCGAAATCGCCCAGCTTCACTTTTGAAAGATCCGCGCGATACACGAGATACGGCCGGCCGCTGAAGTCGATCGCGGCCTCGGCCAGCGCCTCATCCATCGGCACAACGGCATGCCCATAACGCCGCAACCCCTCGGGTACGCCGACCGCCTTGAGGAAGGCCTGGCCGAGGCATATCCCTACGTCTTCGACCGTGTGGTGCGCGTCGATGTGCAGATCGCCTTTGGCCGCCACCCGGATGTCGAACAGGCCGTGCCGCGCGAGGTGGGTCAGCATGTGGTCGAAAAAACCCACGCCGGTCTGAATGTCCGATTCGCCTGTGCCGTCCAGCGACACCGATACCGTGATCTGGGTCTCCTTGGTCTCGCGCCGTATTTCGGCCTTGCGCATGGCGTTGGGTCCGTCCGGGTTCGGTTCCCGCGTCAGCGGCCGAGGAACAGCCGTTCGGCCAAGAACGCGGGCAATCCGGCCGCCGTAATCTTGTCGGCCGTCTGCTTAACAGGGTAGTTGATGCGCACCAGTTGAAAATCGAGCGTCTCGGTATCGAGCAGGCCGAACGACGCCCGCGGATCGCCGTCCCGCGGCTGGCCCACCGATCCGGGATTGACAAAGTACAGCTTGTCGCCCTTGAGATTGAATTTGTTTTCGTCGTTGAAGCTGTACACGCCGTCCCGCGAAAAAATCCCGGGGCTATGCGTGTGCCCGAAGAAACAGATGCGGCAGCCCTGTTCCTGAACGTGGCGGATATGCGGCAAGACGTCTTCCCAGTTGAACAGGTATGAGTTGCGGTTGTTCGGCGAGCCATGAACCGCGAGAAAAATCTTCTCGAACTTCTGCGTATCCGGCAAGCCGCGCAGCCATTCCAAGTTGTCCTTGCGCAGGCGTTCTCGCGTCCACATTGCCGCCGACAACGCGACCGGGTTGAAGCCCCACGGCTCCTCGAGCCCGCACGCGACCGCGTCGTGGTTCCCGCAGATCGTCGGGATTTTCCGTTCTCGCATGATGTCGCAACACTCGTTCGGGTTCGCGTTGTACCCGACGATATCGCCCAGATTGATGATCTTGTCCGCCCCGATCTTGTCGATATGGGCAAACGTCGCCTGCGTCGCCTCTAGATTGGCGTGGTTATCAGACATAATCGCGTAACGCAAAAAAATCGTCTCCGGTAGATCCACGCGGTCCACACGGGACGCACGGGTAACCGCGCGTCCGCCGCGACTGCATAATACGGGCGGCGGCTACCGCGGATGAGTCATACCCACGACCAGGCCCGCCGGACGGGCCCTGTCTCCTTCCCCAGTCAGAGCGCGACAGTATACTTTAACGCAAACGCAATTTCCTCTTACTTCCCGCGTGTTCCATCCCGGCGTATCCGCTTGCCGTTCAAGGCTTTCCAGATCCGAAAACGCCGTAATCCACCGTCGTAAACTCGCCTCCATCCAGCAGGCGCGCCAGCATGAACAGGGTGTCGCTCAGCCGGTTCATGAACGCGAGGATCGGCTCGGCCGCGAACGCCGGCTCCGCCTCTTTGAGCCGGACGACGCTCCGCTCCGCCGCGCGCGCCACCGTGCACGCAATATCCAGTTGCGCCGCGGGGAGGTTTCGCGCGGACAACACGAATTGTTTGGGCAGCCGCGCGCGCTCCTCGAAGGTCGCCTGATACGCCTCGAGTTTCGAGAGATGGTCCGGGCCTACGTCCACCCGGCGGTACTCCGGCTTCTGGTTGCGTGGATCGTTGCACTGCGCGCCAATGAGGAAGTAGACGTGCAACAGCCAATGCAAGAATTCGCCGAGCTGTGCGGCATCGGGATGCCCCGAATCCAACACCGTCAGCCGGCACAGCGCCGTGTGCGCGCGGAGCGAGTCGATCAGGCCGCAGCACTCCAGAATAGGGTGCGACTTGGACAATCTGTCACCCGCGATCGTCACCGTCGTCCCCGCGTCGCCGCGCCTTGTCGTGACCTGTGACTTCATGTCACTTCACCGTAATCACGACCGGGCAGTGGTCGGATCCGGTCACCTTGTCCAGGATCGCCGCGCTCTTCACGCGCGGGATGAACTCCTCGCTCACGCAGTGGTAATCGATCCGCCAGCCGACGTTCGTCGCGCGTGCGTTTCCGCGAAACGACCACCAACTGTAGTGCCCCGGATCCTTGCAAAAGTGCCGAAACGTGTCCACGTACCCGGAGTTGAGGAACGCGCCCATCGCCGCGCGCTCTTCGACGTAGTACCCCGGCGTGTCTTCGTTCTGCTTCGGGCGCGCGAGGTCGATCTCCGTGTGCGCGACGTTGTAGTCCCCGCACAAGACGACGTTCTTCCCCTGTTTCACCAGCGCGTTGCACTTGCGCTTGATTGCCTTGATGAAATCGAGCTTGTACGCAAGCCGCTTGCGCTCCGGCTGGCTGTTTGGAAAATAGCAGTTCACGACCGTGAACTCCGGATACTCGATAATCTGCGTCCGGCCCTCCGCGTCGAATTCCGGCACGCCGAGCGGCGCGACCGACTGCGGCTCCTTGCGCGTGAACACCGCCGTGCCGGAGTACCCTTTCTTCTCCGCCGGCATCCAGAACGACGTATACCCCTTCGGCGCGCGCTGCTCGTCCGCCAGATCCTCCGGCAACACGCGGCTCTCTTGGAGGCACAACACGTCCGGTCGCTCCCGGTCGAGCCATTCCAGGAACCCCTTCTGCATCACGGAACGCACCCCGTTCACGTTCCACGAGTAAATCGACGTCGGCATTCGCACTCCATTTCTGATTTCGCCTTAACGCGCGAATGATATCCCCGCGCCTTCATCCGATCAACGACATGCGCCGTGCGCGCGCCTCCACGTATACTGGCCGTATCGGAAGGGAATCCAGATGTTTCTCGCGCTGTTTCCGCTCCAACTCGCGCTCTTTCCCGGCGAGCACGTCCCGCTGCACATCTTCGAGCCGCGCTACAAGCAGCTCATCGCCGAGTGCCGCGACGAGGGCATCCATTTCGGCATCCCCGCGTTCGTCAACGGTAACGTCTCGGTGTACGGCACCGAGGTTGAACTCGTCCGCATCCTGCAGACCTACGACTCCGGCGAGATGGACATCGTCGTGCGCGGTGTGCGTGTCTTCAAGATTATCAAGTTCCACCAAAACGTGCCGGACAAGCTCTACTCCGGCGCGAATATAGCGTTTCCCGAGGATGACCCCGAGTCCGACGCCGATGTTGAGAAGGAATTGTCCGACCGCTTCATGGAATTGATGCGGCAGCTCGACAAGAAGAGCGACGCGCTCAGTCGTACGTCCCCGGCGCTCTCGTACCGCGTCGGAGCGGAGGCAGGCCTCTCGCTCGAACAGCGGGTACACCTGCTCTCGGTCCTGCGCGAGGCGGAACGCCAACGGTATGTGCTCGATCACGTGAACCGCGTCATCCGCACCGTGCGCGAGCAGAAGAGCGGACCCGGGCGAGTCAGTTCGAACGGCCATACGCGCACGAACGGCCGCGCTAAGAAGTCGTAGCCCGGTATGAAGGTCCGCGACATCATCGCGATCATGGACGCCTGGGCGCCGCCGCAGCTCGCCTACGGTTGGGACCGCTCGAGCCTCGCGCTCGGCAGCCCGGACGACACCGTCTCCAGCGTGCTCGCATGCCTCACGGTCACGCGCGAAGCATTTGCCGCGGCCAGGAAGGCGCGCGCGAATCTCATCGTCGCGCACCATCCGCTCATCTGGGACCCGCTCAAGACACTTCGCAGCGACGAGGCGCACGCCGCGCTCTGCCTCGACCTAGCGAAGACCGGTATCGCCTGTTACTCTGCGCACACGAATCTCGATGTCGTCCCGTCCGGCGTTAACGCGCTCCTCGCCGCGAAACTCGGCGCGAAGGAGACCGCCCCGCTGTTTCCCGTCCCGCACGCCGAGATGTGGAAGCTCGTCACCTTCGTCCCCGAATCCCACCTCGAGGGCGTGCGCGACGCGGTCTGCACGGCCGGCGCAGGCGGCATCGGGAAATACTCGCATTGCACGTTCAGCGCGCCGGGCACCGGCACGTTCAAACCGCTGGAGGGATCCGACCCGTTTAGCGGCACCAAGGGGAAACTCAGCGAGGAGCCTGAACGGCGTTTCGAGACGATCTTCCCGAAGCACGCGCTCCCGAAAGTGCTCGCTGCGCTTCGATCGGCGCATCCCTACGAGGAAATCGCGTACGACCTTGTAAAGCTCGAGAACACTGACCCCGCCGTCTCGCTCGGCCTGCGTTTCACGCTTCCGAAGCCGATGAAACTCGCGGCGTTCGCCG
>CAYUZD010000287.1:0-4570 GCA_964449475.1 uncultured Nitrospirales bacterium | reverse complement strand
ACCAGCGCCTGCCAACTGATCTTGGCGTCTTCGATACCGGAATCTTGCGCGTCCAGCGCCAACGGCGCATCGAGTTCATACTCGCCCTTCAGAATAAACACTTGAGCGCCGTTGCTGAGAGAATTGTCCGCGGCGCGCATCGCGCGTAGTCGATCGCGAGCGCCGACCAGCGTACGGAGCGGCCCATCGGTGCCGTCGGCCGACGGTGCTTGTAATGCACCGGACCATGCATCGTTGCCTTGAGGGGACACCCAAACGACGGCTTTTTCGCCGAATGAAGGATGCGAGAACAGACACGCGACCAGGGAAAGAGTCGCAAGGCGCAGCATCACGCGGGCAGCAATTCCTTGAGCGGGCCCTGGCTGTCGCCGAAGTCGTCCACCGGCACGCCGAATGCGTTCAGCATGTTCACGTAGGCGTTGCACAGCGGCGTGTTCTTCGGACTCGCCACGTGTTGACCCGTCTTCAGCGCGCCGCCCGCGCCGCCGCCGATCAGGATCGGCAGGTTGTTCGGATCGTGGCTGTTGCCGTCTGAGATGCTCGACCCGAACAGGATCATCGAGTTGTCGAGCAGCGTGCCCTCGCCCTCGGGAATCGACTGCAACCGGCCCAGCAGGTACGCGTATTGCTCGACGTGCCAGCGCGTAATCTCCCGGTACGCGTGAATCTTGTCGTCTTTGCCTTCGTGGTGCGACATGTCGTGGTGCCCGCCCGACACCCCCGGCAGGAACGAAAAATTGCGCCCAGACACGTCGTTCGCAAACATGAACGACAACACGCGCGTCGAGTCCGTCTGGAACGCGAGCACCATCAGGTCCATCATCAGCTTCACGTGGTCGCGGAAGTCGTGCGGGATCTTCTGGTCCGGCGCGGCCGGGATTTCGGCGTTCGTCTCCGGTTTCCAGTCCCGCGGATCAGGCTGGAGCGCGAACTCGATGCGTTTTTCCACCGCGCGCACCGATTCCAGGTACTCGTCCAGCTTCACCTGGTCGTCGCGGCCCAACTGAGCGCGCAGCCGGTTCGCATCGTCCAGCGCGAGGTCCAACAGGTTCAACCGGTCCTCGTCGCGCCGTTTGCGCGTCTCCCGGCCGTTCCTGTCCTTGTCGCCGAACAGCCGCTCGTACACGAACCGCGGATTGATTTCTTTCGCCACTGGCACCGTCGGCGACCGCCACGAAATGTACGACCCGTACAACCGCGTATAGCCGACGTTGCTGTCGATCCCGGAGATAACGGGGTCAATGCCGAGTTCGAGCGACGGCAACGGGGTCAGGTGACCCTGTTGCTGCGCCGCGAGCTGGTCCAACGAGATTCCGCCCGCGCTGATGTCCTTCCCCGTCGTCTTCGTGACTGGCTCGCCGGTCAGGAAGTTCGCCGTTTTTGCGTAGTGCCCGTCACCGCCACGGCTCGCGGCCTTGTCGAGGCCGGAGAGGATATTGATTGATTTCCGAAACGGCTCGATCGGCTCCAGCGAATACGGCATTGCGTAGTCGGCGCCGGCGGTCTCGGGGATCCAGCTCTTCGTCCAGACGCCGTTCGGAAAGTAGATGCACGCCATGCGGACCGGCGGCTTTGCGGGAGCCACGGACGCGAACGCGCGCCCCGCGGGCGCCATCGCCTCGAGGAACGGCAGCGCGATCGCCGCGCCCATTCCGCGCAGCATCGTGCGCCGCGATATCTGCCAGCTTTGAGCGCCCATACGCTAGTCCTTCGCGCCGCCACTATACCGGTGCCGGAACGGGAAGCTCAACACAATCTCCGTGATCAGCGCGGACGCGCGATACTCGTTCGCCTGCAACGCCGCGACCGAGTCGCCGATCACGCATTGGTCGTACGCCGTCAGCGGCCGGCCGAGCCCGTAACCCAGCATCTTCTGCGAGAGGTGCCGTGCAAAATCGTCCTTGCGCACCATCACGATTGCCTTCAACTCGACCGGGCCGTTGAACGTCTGGCCCGACGGCAGCACGCCCTGCGCGTCGATCGACTCGCCCGCCAACTCGGTCCGCCATCGGCCGATCGGATCGAAGTTTTCCAGCCCGAACCCGATCGGGTCCATCCGCTCGTGGCACGACGCGCATTCCGGGTTCTTCCGGTGCATTTCGAGCTGTTCGCGAAAACTCAGGCCGTCCACCGGATGGTCGTCCTCGGGTAGCGCCGGCACATTCGGCGGAGGAGGCGGCACGCGGTCCCCGAGCACCTGTTCCAGCACCCATTTGCCACGCAGCACTGGACTCGTCCGGAGCGGGTGCGACGTCGCCGTCAGCACCGCGGCCATGCCCAGCACGCCGCCGCGCGCGTCATCCGCCACGGGCACCACACGCAGCTCCTCGCCCGTCACGCCGTCGAGGCCGTAGATCGCCGCCAGCCGGTCGTTCGCAATGGTGTAGTCGGAATCGATCAGTTCAAGCAGGCTCCGGTCTTCCTGCACGATGCGCGTGAAGTACAGCGACGCCTCCGCCTTCATCAGGTCCGCCAGCGATGCGTCGAACTCCGGAAACTTCTCCGCGTCGGGCCGGGCCGTCTCGCCGAGTTGCGCGATCCCGAGCCATTGTTCCGCGAACAAATCGCCCAGCGCCTTCGACTTCGGGTCGCGCATCATCCGCAGCGTCTGCGCGCGCAACACGTCGTCGTCTTGCAGCCGACCCTCGCGCGCGAGCCGCGTCAATTCCTCGTCCGGCATTGATCCCCACAGGAAATACGACAGCCGCGCCGCCAGCGGATAATCGCCCAACGCGTACACGCCGGGACGCTCAGGTTCCGGTTCCGCCAGAAACACGAAGTTCGGCGACACCAGCGCCGCTTTGAATGCGAGCTTCACGCCGGCGTCGTAGGCGTCGCCTCGATCCCGCGCGGATTCGTAAATCGCCGCCAGCCGCTCGAGTTCGTCCTCCGCCAACGGCCGCCGCCATGCCCGCTCAGCAAACCGTCCGATCACGCTGCGCGCCGACGCGCCCGCGTCGCGGCCGCGTCCCGGCCCCTCAGGTATCAGCGCGCTTCGGATCGACGCCGCCGCGAGCCGCTCGCGCGTGCGCTGTTCGGTTTCGATCGTCGTTGGGCGCAGACCGGGCGGCGTGCCGCCGGGCGCCACGGGCCGCTGCGCCGGCAACGCCGTCTCGACCGCGAGTTCGGCCGCGTCCAGATACTTCTCGAGCTGTATCGCCGACAGAAACAGTGCGTCGCCGTTGTTGTTGAACCCTTCGCCGCCCGCGCCGTCTTCCGGGAACAAATCCGCCACGTCAACGCGGACACCCAACAAATCGCGCAAGGTGTTCTCGTATTCGTGCCGGTTCAGCCGCCGGCTCATCACGAATCCCGGGAACCACGCCTGCGACTCTTCGTTCGCGATCTGGTTGCAGTCTCCGCCCGGCTGCAGCGCCGCGATCCATTTCATCAACAGCGCCTTCTCGTCGTCCGTCGGCTTGGGTTCGTCCTTCGGCGGCATTTCGTTCGCCTCGAGCCGCTTGCCGATGCGCTGCCACACCGCGATCGAATCGACCACCATCGACATGGTCTCGAAACGCTCGATGTCCAGGTCGCCCTTCAGGTCGAATCCGTTGTGGCACTCGGTGCAGTAAAGCGAGACCAGTGGCAGGATGTCCGTCTCGAACGCGATGGGCCGCGCGTCCTCTTCGGCAGCCAAATCGGCGCAAAGTACCGCGGCCAACGCCGCGCACACGCGCACTATGGGGGTTCGCAGTTCCATCGCAATCCGACTCACCCGAATTGTACCGCGCGGACCACGCTCCCGCTAACGCCGCTAAGGGCGCTGATCGCGTTTCGCGTACCCATTCGGCCCATCGGACCCATAAGACCCATGGATCTCAGTCGCCCGCGCGCCCTGTCACGTCCCCCAGGTCGCCATCCAGAACACGAAACCAATCATCACCACCACAGCGGCCCAGACGACCGCGAACCCCGTGACCGCGATCCGGCTCGGCCAGTACAGTTCCAGATCCGGATGGGCGATCAACTTGCGCGGCTCGGCCGGCGCCATGCCCGGCGGCAGCATGAACGGTTCAGGCTGGTGCGGTTCCGCCTCGTTCACAGGCGTGCGGATACACCGGAACACGCGGTCGAGTTTGTCGTCGCGCATGCGCGGCGTGATCAGGCTCGCGAGGATCCCGATGCCGAACCCACCCGCCAGGTAGAACAGGATCTGCCACGAATCGCGGAATTTGCCGTTCCAGATCATGTACTCCGGCAGGTTCTCCGCCGCCCACGCATGGAACCCCGCGAGGCTCGTCGCCCAGAGGATTGCGAACGCGCCCAGCGTCGCCGCCCACGCGCCGATCGGCGTCGCGCGCCGCCACACCAGCCCAATCCAGAACGCCGGGCCCATCATCGCCTGCAGTTTGAAAAACATCACGAGGCCCGCAGGAACGTTCTCGAACTGGAACGAGAACCAGACGCCGATGATGACGATGAACAAGCCGGAAACGCGCCCGACCCAGACGTAATGTTTGTCGCCGCGATCGCGCACGAGCCAGCGCCGGTAGAAATTCTGCGTGAACAGCCCCGACGACGACACCATGAACGCGTTAGTGGACGACACGACCGACGCGATCAGCGC
>CAYUZD010000286.1:1203-4589 GCA_964449475.1 uncultured Nitrospirales bacterium | reverse complement strand
CGGCCCTGCGGCGCGGTGGTGTCCACGAGTCGGCGGACGTAGTCGCCGCGGGCGAGCGCGCGGAGGTCGAAGCGCCAGATGCCGAGGTCTTCCTCGCCGATGTAGAGGACGCCGGCCTCGTCGTCGGCGACGCAGCCCTCGAGCTGCCCTCCCACGCTGAATTTCGTGACGGATTCGAGCGCGACCGTGCTGTCAGCGCCGATCACGCAGCGCCACTGCTCGACTTCGCCGAGCTTCGAGTTGACGAAGGCGTACACCTTGCCGGAATCGGCGTCGCGGTAGAGGCAGAAGCCGTAGACTTCGTCGAAGCCGGACTTGCCGTCTCCCTGCCGGACGTTGCGCAACTGCCGGGTCTTGGCGTCGACGGCGTACAGGCCAATGGAGTTGTCCGCACGATCGGAGAACGCGACGAGGTCGAGCGTGCCCTCGGGCCCGAGACCGTGCCGGATATCGACGTTGTTCGGCTCGATGCCGCTGATGGTCTGAACGCGGCGGCCCTGCAGGTCGTAGACGTCGAGCGCGCCGTCCTTGTTCGTGCCGATGATGAGGCTCAGCGCCGGGTCGTCCGGGTGTACCCAGATGCACGGGTCGTCGGCCGCGTCGCCCGAGGCGGCGACCGGCTCGGTCTCGACCGTAGCCGAGACCTCGACCACCGGCTCCGCGGAGGCCGCGCAGGTCAACGCCGCGCTCAATAGATAGAGGAACAGGGAGACACGCACGATGCCAACTCCGGGATAGACGGCGGGAGCCGCACGCGGACGGCGTGCGACTCCCGCGACTCAGTCTACGTCATATTACGTGCACCACTTGCCAGTCGAACGATTAATCGTCGAACGACGAGAAATTCCAACCGATGGCCGCGGCGATCGCGCTGGTCGGTACGACGCTCTCGTTCGGATACCGCGAGAACGCGACGTGGCCGTCCAGGTAGAGCACGTTGCAGCCGCCGGGGATGTGGTTGAACGTCTCGATGCCGGCGTCCTTGAACCAGCCGCCCGGGATCGAGGCGACGCGCTGTTCCGAACCGATGTTGTCCCACATGATGGGCAACGCGGACTGCGCCTTCGCGCTCGCGCCGGGGTTGTTGATGTCCGTGATCAGGAAGCGCTCGATGCCTTCGCGCAGGCGGAAGATCGTGTCGCCGCCCGCGTTCCCTACCGGGGTGATGTTGTAACCGGTGAAGTCAAGGATGTGCTGCTGAATCGCGGCCGGGTTCCAGTCAGAGACGGTGAGATCTCTGTTGAACTCGGCGTAGAAGCGATTCAGATCGTTGATGTCCGACCCTCCCGACCCGAAATTGTCGGTATAGTCGCCAATACCGCCTTCGAGGTTGAGCATGCCGTAGTCTTCCTTGCCCGTCGTGATCGTGACCATCGTGGCCCATACCTCGGGCGTCTCGACGGCCCACGAGTAGTAGGCATAGCTCGCGTCCTCGAACGCGCCCGGCGCCGGCGTACCATAGAGCGGGTGGTTCGTCGGCAGATTGCCTTCCGTGCCTTCGCACCAGATCCCGCCGGGGCAGTCGACGTAATCCGCGGCTTGTTCGATGTCCGACGGGCAGAACAGGATGTTCGCGTCGGCCAAATACTCGGGATAGATTGCGAGGCCGCTGGGGATGTTTTGCGCGTCGAGATCCCAGTCGAACCACTCGACCGAGCCGGTCGGATCGTCGCGATATTGCTTCGCTTCGAGGTTTTCCTGCTTGCCGAGCGGCGGGTACAACTCGCCCTTGGTCTCGCCGGCGTACATCTTGAATACAAGACCCATTTGTTTCAGGTTGTTCTGGCACGAGGCACGGCGCGCGGCTTCGCGGGCACGGGCCAGCGCCGGCAGCAGAATCGCGGCCAGGATGCCGATGATCGCGATGACCACCAGCAGTTCGATCAGGGTGAACCCCCTCTTTCTCATGACGTGTCTTTCCTCCCTTGGTTGGATGGCGGCATTCCGGGGCCGACGCCGGCCGCGCGAGAGGAACAGATCCCCAACTGCGCGGTGCCTGGGCGCTTCGCAGCCGTGCAGCCCACACGGCCCCTGTGACGCGGCAGAGTGTAGCGGCGGCGCGTTAGGCGCGAATGACTGGACTGCTTGGAATGGGCGAATTATTTGTTAGCAACGCGTTAAGGGCGCGTCACTTCCGGCGGAATTCGCGGACGAGCTTGTCGATTTCCTTCGACAACCGGTCGAGTTCGGCGAACATGGCCTTGCGGTCGCCGTCCGCGGCTTCCTGGACGGCCTTGAGTTCGGCGGCGAACGCGAGCGCGGCCTCGAGCGCGAAAGCCTGCGTGTCGATGCGTCCCGAGCGTTCCTCGATTTCCTTGATGCGGGCGTTGACGCGCGCGGCGAGCTGCTGCGTCGCGTGCGAGTCGCCGTAGACGGGGACCTCGATGGTCTTGCCGGCGAGCTTGACGCGGACGCGAGCGGGGCTCATGGCGCGTTCGCGTTCCGCAGCGACTTGGTCAGGCGCAGGATGGCGGCGAGGCCGTCGCGCATCCGCTTGCGCTCGGCCCGGAAGCGCTTGTTCTCGGCTTCGAGCGCGTCGTAGTCCTTCGCGAGCCGGTCGAGCGTCGTCATGCGCTTGCGATGGCGCCATTGCTCCTGCAGAAGGTCTTCCTTTTCCTCGTGCTGCTTCGCCAGTTCGTCGCGATTGGCTTCGAGCGTCTCGCGCAGACCGGCGAGTTGCCCGTCGATCTGTTCGATCTTCTTCTCGAGCAGCGGGTGCAAGGGTCGGCTCCGTCAGCGCAACGCCGCCTGGTGCTGGTGCTCAAGCGCCTTGAGGATCTTCTGCATGGCCTTGTCGGTGTCCTTGTCGGTCAGCGTGCGCTCGGGGCTCTGGAACGTGAGGTTGAGCGCGACGCTCTTTTTACCCGCGGGGATGTTCTTGCCGCGGTAGACGTCGAAGACTTCGACCCGCTGCAGCAGCGCGCCGCCGGCCTTCGCGGCGGACGCGGCGAGATCGCCCGCGGGCGTGTGCTCATCCACGACGACGGCGAGGTCGCGCAACGCGGGTGGATGCGCCGGGATCTCGGTGAACTGCGGCGTTTTCGTCGAGCGCTTCAACAAGGTTTCGATGTCAAGTTCCGCGACGAACGCGGCCGAGTCGAGGTCGTAGGCCGCGCCAACCGCGGGCGCGAGCTGACCGAGCACGCCGACCACGTTGCCTTCGCACGAAACCGTCGCGGCCGTGCCCGGCACAAATCGGGGATCGCCGGCCGCGGCGAACTGCGGATTCGCGATGCCGAGGTCCGCCAGCGCGCCTTCGACGAGGCCCTTGAGGTCGTAGACGTCGTACGGGCGCTCCGCGCGGCTCCAGTGGGCCGGTGCGGTGCCGGACACGCCGACGGCCAAGGCGGAGCGTTGGACTTCCTTGTCGCCTTCGCGGCGGTAGA
>CAYUZD010000286.1:0-1103 GCA_964449475.1 uncultured Nitrospirales bacterium | reverse complement strand
GCCTCGGTGCGGTGGACCTGCGGCAGCGAAACCGGGATGCGGTCGTAGCCGTGGAGCCGGGCGATCTCCTCGATGAAATCGACCTCGCGGCCGACGTCGTGCCGCCAGGACGGGACCTCGAGCGTGACGGCATCGGCGGTCTTCGAAACGGACCGGAACCCCAGCGAATTGAGGTACTTCTCCTGTGTTTCAGGTGGAACACTTGTGCCCAGGAATGCGGACGTGCGCGCGAAGCGAAGCGGTATGCGCTTCTTTTGCAGCGGTTTAGGATGAACGTCGAGCGTGCCGCGCAGCAGCGTCGCTCCGGCGACCTCGCAGAACAGCTTCGCGGCCCGGAGCGACGCGAACGCCGCCATTTCGGGGTCAGCACCGCGCTGGAACCGCTGGGAGGCCTCTGTCGCCATCGCGAGCGCACGGGCGGTCGCGCGGACCGAGCGCGGATCGAAATACGCGCTCTCGAGCAGGATGTCCGTCGTCGCCTCCCCCACCTCGCTGTCCCGGCCGCCCATCACGCCCGCGACGGCGACCGGGTCGGCGGCGTCGGCGATGACGAGCATGCCGGACGCGAGCGCGCGGTCCGTGCCGTCCAGCGTGGCCATGTGTTCGCCGACGCGGGCCTGGCGGACGACGATGGCGCCCTTCTTGAGCTTCTTGAGGTCAAACGCGTGGAGCGGCTGGCCGGTTTCGAGCAGGATGTAGTTCGTGATATCGACGGCGTTGTTGATCGCGCGCTGTCCGGCGGCTTCGAGCCGGCGCTTGAGCCAGTCGGGCGACGGCCCGACCTTGACGCCGGTCAACACGCGGCCGATGTAACGCGGGCAGAGGTCGGGCGCTTCGATAGTGACCGAGGCGACGTCCTTTGTGTTCACGCCGGTCTCGGCGACGGTTGCGTCCGGCATCTTCAACGGCACGCCGTAGGCCGCGGCGAGTTCGCGCGCGATGCCGATGAGCCCGGCCCAGTCTCCGCGGTTCGGCGTGACTTCGATTTCGAGAATGACATCGTCCAGGCCGAGCAACGGGCGCACGTCGCAGCCGATGGGCGCGTCCGCGGGCAGGATCAGGAGCCCGTCGTGGTCGTCGCCGAGGCCGAGTTCGTCCGCGGC
>CAYUZD010000285.1:0-4628 GCA_964449475.1 uncultured Nitrospirales bacterium | reverse complement strand
TACATCGACGCGTACGGCCTGACGCAGTTGCGGCTCTACACGGCGGTGTTCATGGGATGGATGACGGTGGTCTTCGCGTGGCTGTACCTCACGATTGTCCGAGAACAGATCGAGCGCTTCGCCTGGGGCCTGGTGCTGACGGGGTACGCGGCGACGTTTTTCCTGGTGGCGATCAACCCCGACGCGGCGGTCGCGCGCGTCAACCTCGCACGCGCCGCTGAAGGCAAGGCGCTCGATATCGAGTACATGAAGCAGCTTGGCGCGGACGCGATCGCGCCGATGGTGGAGGCGTTGCCGGCGTTGCTCGACGAAGATCGACGAGCCGTTGAGGCGCTGCTTGGGGAGCGCCGGGACGAGATGGCCAAGCGAGACTTCCGGACCTGGACGATTGGACTCACAAGGGCGCGCGCCGCGATGCGCGAGTTTAAGTGATGCGGGCCGTGGAGAAGCCCCGCGCACCGATGCGCGTCAACGGATGCGCAGGGCGCGGCAGGGCGTGTAGAGGAATGCCCAGTGGACGAATTCGGCGATCTGCGCGGGGGACTCGAGCTCGGGGCCGCGTTCGATGAACACGGGCGCAGGCTCGGCGAATCGATCGTGGAATTCCGCGCGGAAGGACAGTTCCGCGCGCGGATCAGCGCTCGGCCCGGTTCCGTTCGCGGGTTCCGTGTCCGTGAACTCGATGGTCCGGCCGGTGCTTTCCGCCCAGCGTGCGCACACGAGCCGCATGCGGTCCAGAACGGCGTCGATCGCGCGGTCGGCGTCCGCAGGATCCGTGTCTCCGGAATCCACCGCGACCCGATACCGTAGCGCGGCCGCGTCGAACAGCGGCCGGCTCGCGTAAAGTTCCCGGAGCGGCGCGAGCGATCCCGCGCGGTGCCGGGCGAGTTCGATGATGAATTCATGCCGGGCGAGATGCGCGGCGACGGCGTCGTCGGTGGCGCGTTCGGCCGCGGCGAGCAGTGCATTCAGGTTCGGCGCGCGATCGAGCAGGTCATAGAGGCGCACGGTCACGGTTTGCACGACGAGTCGCGCGTGCGGCGCGGAATCGTCGGACGCCAGCGCAAGCGGCGACGCGGGTTCGTGCCGCAACACGAGGGGGAATCCGTTCGACACGATGCGCGCGATGCGATCGAGCAGCGCGGCGGCCTCCGGCGCGCCGAAGAAGTAGGGCGAGAGCCGGAGCACCACGCGGGGAAATCGGATGGGCGTCGGCCGCTCGGCGAGACCCGCGAGCGCCTCGAGGGCGGCCGCGAAGAATCCGCGCGCGGCGGGGTAGAGGTCATGGACGCGCGCGGGCGCGCCATCGGCGGAGTGGATGATCGGCGGCGCCGACTCGGGCGCGTCCCAGGAGAACTCGAGCGCGGTGCGGGGCCGTGCCGAGCGGGACTCGGCCGCGGCGGTCTCGAAGAACAGCGCATAGGCGGCGCGGACAAACTCGCCTTTGTCGAGCGCATCGAGCAGCGGCGCGTAACCGAAGTTGACCGTGCGCCAGGTGATCGCGCGCGACGTGACCGGCGCAAGCGCGCGTGTCCACCGGCTGATCCGCCGGGCGAGCTGCGTGGGGTCCGTCAGCGGCGACGGATCGTCGTCCTCATCGGGCAGGAGCGGCGCGGCGGCCCCGCCGAGATCGAGCGAGATCCGCTCGAGTTTATGCAGATCCGCGAACGGTCCGAGGGCAATATCCCCGCGCGCGTGGGCGACCGCGACACGTTTCGGATACACCCGCGCGAACGCGTAGGCCGCGAGGATTCGTTCCGCAGGCGCGTCTTCGCTGCCGGCTTCGCCTCGGTGAAATGATTCGATGTCTCCGATCGGAATCGCCACGCCCGCGATGCGCTCGGCGTGTTCGCGCAGCCCGCGCCGGAGCAATTCCGCGAGCACAAGTTCCCGGACGAGGCCGGGCGTCGCGGGTTCGGCATCGAGTTTCTCGAGCGCATGTCCGACGGCGGTGTCCAGTTCGGGGGCGACGTCGTTCCCGGAGTAGGCGCGGCGAAGCCAGTACGCGGCGTGACGCGCGGCGTCGTGCGCGTCGAGCAGGCAGTTCCAGCGCGCATGGCCGGACGGAGCGGCAGCGGGCAGGGCGTCCGAGTCGGATTCCTGGTTACGGAGATAGAGCCGTGCGCTGCGGCCGAGGCCCATCTCGCGCAGCGTGCGTTCGACGGTATTGACGACGACCGGGTGCGTAAAAGGCTCGGGTTCGCCGGAATGCCGCAGATGCGCGACGGCCGCGCGCGCGAGACTCAGCGCGGTGTCGGCGTCGAGCCGGTCGCCCGGCGCGCCGGCGGCGGCGATGCCGCGGGCGAGTTGTGCGGGATCGAGTTCATGCTCGCGGCCGCTGGAGTCGAGACACCGCAGCGAGAGATCTTCCGAGCGGTGCGGCCGCGGCCACAACTCGAGCTGCGGAAACGCGGCATCCCCCACCCCATGCGCCATGCAAGAAGCTCCAGGCGGCCAGCGCCGCGCGACAACGTCGAGAAAACGAAGAGGCGGATTCTATCAGACGGACGAGGGAAGGGCGAGCAAAAAATGCGCGGTCAGGTGAGCATCGTCTTGAGTTCATCCATGAACTCGTTGAGATCCTTGAACTGACGGTAGACCGACGCGAACCGGACGTAGGCGACTTCGTCGAGACCCTTGAGCCGGCTCATCACGGCCTCGCCGACCACCTTGGTGGAGACTTCGTGCTCGGTGGAACTGAAGAGCTGGCGCTCGACTTCGTCGATAAGGTGCTCGATCTGATCGAGCGTGACGGGACGCTTCTCGACGGCCTTGAGCAGGCCCGCCTTGAGCTTCCAGCGGTCAAACTGTTCGCGGCGGCCGTCTTTCTTGACCACCATCTGCGCGACTTCCTCGATGCGCTCATAGGTCGTATACCGCTTCTCGCACTTGAGGCACTCACGCCGGCGCCGGATCGCGTCGCCCTCCTTCGAGGCGCGCGAATCGACGACCTTGGAATCGATGTGATTGCAGTATGGACAACGCATTGTGTGTGCCTGCTGACGACCACAAAATCCGGCGACGTTGAGTATCGCAATATCTGGGCGACGGGACTCTAACAGATACCATATAGGCCTTCAAGAGCGATCGATCTCTGAACAATGAGACCGTCGGGATCAGGATAACTCGTTTCACGAAGCCATGTTAGTAGCGTCGTGCGCACGCCGGTAGAAGGACAAAGTGGTCTCGCCGTACGCCGCGTCGCGGACTCGTTGGAGTTCACCGGCGCGATCGAGCGATGGGGTTCGCGTCGCGTGTTCCAGTACGACGACGCCGTCCGGCGTGAGCAGGTCCAGGTCGTCGATCGCGGCCAACAGCGAGGGTACCGCATCGAACGCATACGGCGGATCGGCGTAGACGATGTCGTACGGCGCCGCGCCGCGTAGGCGCCGCAGCCCGTTCGGCAACTCGAATCCGTGTACTGTTGCCCGTTCGGCCATTCGCGTGCGCGCGACATTCTGATCGAGGATCTCGCGCGCGCCGCGGTCGGACTCGACGAAGTCCGCGTGGGCCGCGCCGCGGCTGAGCGCCTCGAGTCCGTTGGCGCCGGTGCCTGCGAAGAGATCGAGGAAGCGCGCACCAGGCACGACTGGACCCAGGATGCTGAAGCAGGCCTCGCGGACGCGATCGAGCGTCGGGCGCGTCGACCGATCCGCCGGCGGAACGAGCCGCGTGCCCTTGGCGGAACCGGCGATGATGCGCATGGTTCGGCTCCGGTTCGCGCGCGATCGGCGGTCCCGCGTTGGCGGTCAGTCGCGCATGCGGGGCACGGAATACGTGCCCATGACGATTTGATCGAACAGGCTCACGTCCTGGCAGGCCTCGCGCGCAGTCTCGAGTTCGATGATGCCCTCCTTGTACTGGCGGTGGAGGTAGAACTCGAAGAGCTGCGAGGCGGACAGGGTCTGCTGCATGCCGATGCGAATGCCGTTGGTATCGCCGGCGGCGATGGCCTTGGTGATCGGCTTCACGTCGTTAAACAGAACCTCGATCGCGGGGATGCGTCCGCCGCCTTTCTTAACGATGAGTTTCTGGCAGATGACGCAGCGCAGGCAGTCCGTAAGCTGTTGGCGGACGAGGTCGCGCTCGACCGGTTCAAAGAAGCTGGAGACGCGGTTGGTGACGCCCGAGGCGTCGTTGGCGTGGAGCGAGCTGAGTACGAGGTGGCCGGTGGACGCCGCGCTGATGGACGTCCGGATGGTGTCCGGGTCGCGCAACTCGCCGATGAGGATCACGTCCGGGTCGTGGCGCAGGGCGCCTTCCATGCCCTCGGCGAAATCGCGGAAGTCGGTGCCGAGGTTGCGCTGGTTCACGATGGATTTCTTGTTCTTGTGGTGATATTCGACCGGGTCCTCAAGCGTGAGGATGTGCTTGTGCGTGTTGCGGTTGATCCAGTCGAGCAGCGACGCGCAGGTGGAGGACTTGCCGCTGCCCGTCATGCCCGCGACGATCACGAGGCCGTTGGAGAGCTTGGCGAGCTTCTCCATGAGGTCGGGCGGCATGTTGAGTTCTTCGAACGACGGGATGAATTCGGAGTGATAGCGGAACGTGAGGTGCGGCGCGCCCATGCGCATGAACGCCGACGCGCGGGCGTAGCCGATGCCTTTCTGGTGGAAGCTGAAGCTGTT
>CAYUZD010000284.1:0-4654 GCA_964449475.1 uncultured Nitrospirales bacterium | reverse complement strand
GGCCGTATGGTGTGGACGTGTCGGGCGGCGTCGAGAAGGAACCCGGAAAGAAGGATCATGAACGAGTTCGCCGCTTCATTCGCGAAGCAAAACTATCACTTCCCCGATAACCGCGGCCGGTTCGGCCGGTTCGGCGGCAAGTTCGTGCCGGAGATCCTGATGCCGGCGCTTGACGAACTCGAGCGCGCGTACACCGCCGCGAAGGACGACCCGGTCTTCCAGGAGTCGTACCAGCACTATCTCCGGCAATATGTCGGCCGGCCGACGCCGCTGTATTTCGCTGAGCGGCTCACGGAGCATCTCGGCGGCGCGCGCGTGTACTTCAAGCGCGAAGACCTCGCGCATACCGGCGCGCACAAGATCAACAACGCGCTCGGCCAGGTCCTGCTCGCGAAGAAGATGGGTAAACAGCGGATCATCGCGGAGACCGGCGCGGGGCAACACGGCGTGGCGACGGCGACCGCGTGCGCACTCGCGGGGATCGGTTGCGAGATCTACATGGGCGCGGAGGACATCGAACGCCAGAAGCTGAACGTGTTCCGCATGAAACTGCTCGGCGCGAAGGTGAATTCGGTCGAGACCGGCAGCAAGACCCTCAAGGACGCCATCAACGAAGCGCTGCGCGACTGGGTCACCAACGTCCGCACGACGCATTACGTGCTCGGCACGGTCCATGGGCCGCACCCATTCCCCGTCATCTGCCGCGACTTCCAGAGCGTCATCGGCCGGGAGGCGCGCGCGCAAATCCTCGATCAGGAAGACCGGCTACCGGACTGTCTCATCGCGTGCGTCGGCGGCGGCAGCAATGCGATCGGCCTCTTCTTCGAGTTTCTCGCGGACGACGTCCGCATGATCGGCGTCGAGGCCGGCGGCACGGCCATCGAACCCGGCAAGCACGCGGCGCGGTTCGCGGGGGGCAGCCTCGGGATGCTGCAGGGTGCGTTGAGCTACGTCCTGCAGGACCGCGACGGCCAGATTCTCGGCACGCACAGCGTCTCCGCCGGACTCGACTACGCCAGCGTCGGGCCCGAGCACGCCTACCTGCGCGACGAGAAGCGCGTCGAATACGTCTACGCCGGCGACGACGAGGCGCTCGAGGCGTTCCAGCTTTGTTCCAGGCTCGAGGGCATCATCCCGGCGCTCGAGAGCGCGCACGCGATCGCCTACGCGGTGAACGCCGTACCGAAAATGTCCGACAAGAACATCGTCATCGTCAATATGTCCGGCCGCGGCGACAAAGACGTCGTGCAGGCCGCGAAATACATTCTGCCGGGCGAGGGCGGACTCGCGTGAACCGTCTTGAGCAGCGGTGGGCCGAGCTGAAACAGCGCGGCGAGAAGGCTTTCATCCCGTACATCACCGCGGGCGATCCGACCCTCGCGCTGACCGAGCAAATCGTGCTCGAACTTGACCGCGCTGGCGCAGACATCGTCGAGTTCGGCGTGCCGTACTCCGATCCGCTCGCCGACGGGCCGGTGAACCAGGAAGCCGCCATGCGCGCGCTGAAACACCACGTGCGGCTGGCCGATATCCTCGCGCTGGTGAAGCGCCTGCGCGCCAAGACCCAAATCCCCATCGTGTTGTTCACCTACTACAACCCGGTGCTCGCGTATGGGGCGGACAAACTCGCTCAGGACGCCGCAGCCGCCGGCGTGGACGGCATCCTGTGCGTCGATCTGCCGCCAGAAGAAGCCGCCGAGTATGAGGCGGCATTCCGCAAACATGACCTCGCGACCGTCTTTCTGCTCGCGCCGACGAGCACGCCAGAGCGCATCGACCTCGTCGCGAAGCACTCGAGCGGCTTCATCTACTACGTTTCGCGCACCGGCACCACCGGCGAGCGCACAAACATCGAGGCCGATGTGCAAGGCATGGTCGCCGCGATCAAGAAAAAGACCAAGCTACCGATTGCGGTAGGTTTCGGCATCAGCACGCCCGCGCAGGCGAAACAGGTCGCCGCCTACGGCGACGGGGTCGTAGTAGGCAGCGCCATCGTCCGGCTCATCGGCGAACTCGGAAACTCGCCCGACACGCCGTTGCAGGTTGCGACCTTCGCCAAGTCGCTGGTGGACGCGATAAAGGGAAGGTAGAACCGTTTCGCCTCACACGGAGACGGGAAGATGCCGAGCAGAGAGAGGCTCAAGGGCTGTTTACCACAGAGGCACAGAGGGGCACAGAGAAACCCGCAGGTGTTGATTTTGTGGGAGAGGTGAGATTCTCGCCCGCGCGGAAATGACAGCAGGGGGCGGGATTGACCCGCGAGGAAAGGAAACCGAAGGAATCCACATGCTTGAAGTGGCGATACTCGACGTCCGAACGGGGCAGGGCTCCGCGTTCGAGAATGCGTTTCGCGAGGCCCAGCGGTATATCGCGATGACGCCGGGATACGAGTCGCACGAGCTACGGCGGTGCGTGGAGAAGTCTGACCGGTATGTGCTGCTGGTGCAGTGGCGGACGCTCGAAGACCATACCATCGGCTTCCGCCAATCGCCGCAATACCAGGAGTGGAAACGGCTGCTCCACCATTTCTATGATCCGTTTCCCACGGTCGAGCATTACGAGCTGGTCGGGGAACGTTAACGGCTAGCCGGCCCTATGCTAATGCAACGCTCGCGGCAAAGGAATAACCCATGAAGGCCGTCCGGTACGTGGTGGGGGCAATCAGCTTTCTGATCGTGTGGATCGGCGTAGCCGTGGTCATAGGATTCGCGATCTCCCTTATGTTTCCGCCGACCGACGGCCGGTTCGGAGTCGGAATCGGAACCGACTTACGGAATCTCCCCGGTACCATTCTCGGGATCCTCGCTGGTATCCACTCCTTTCGCGCTTCGGTTCGAGAACGCAAACCGCCGAAGACGCCCGAAGCGTAATTGCGGATGAGTCTCGACCGGCCATACCTTGAGATCCGATCCACGAACGGCGCCGGGGTCAGCCCTGCCCTACGAGCTTGAGCAAGCAGGCCGCGAGCACGCTGTTTCTGCATTCTGCTAGAATCCGCGCTTCTTGGTGGGGTCAAACCGGATCAGCAGGATGGACGAGCAGCAACTGGAACTTTTGGACCGGATTTTCTTCGTGCTCAGTTTCGTGGTGGGCGCGATGGTGGGCAGTTTTTTGAATGTGTGTATCCACCGGTTGCCGCGGGGCGAGTCTGTGGTGAAGCCGCGGTCGCGGTGCCCCAAGTGCGGGCACGCGATCCGCTGGTACGACAATTTTCCCGTCATCAGTTGGGTGCTGCTCGGGGCGAAGTGCCGGGAGTGCCGCGCGCCGATCCATTGGATGTATCCGCTGGTCGAACTCGTGACGGCGTCGCTGTTCCTGGCGGTCTACTGGAAGTTTGGGATGACTGTCGCGTCGCCGGTGTACATGGCGTTCGTAGCGGCGATGGTGCTGGTGACGTTCGTCGACCTGACCGACTGGATTATCCCGAACGAAGTCACGTATCCGGGCATACCGCTGGGTGTCGTGTGCGCGCTGGTCGCGATGATGTATCCCGGGAGCGGGCTGCTCTACGACGATCCGCTGATGTCGTTCGTGGGACTGCTGGTCGGCGGCGGGTCGTTGTATCTGATGGACATGATCAGCCTGCTGTTGCTCAAGAAGCGGGGGATGGGTTTCGGCGATGTGAAGCTCATGGCCATGTTCGGCGCATTCTTCGGACCGCTCGGTGTGCTCGTGATCATCGTGATCGCGTCGTTCTTCGGCAGCGCGATCGGGCTGGCGATGATCGCGCTCACGCGCGGCAAGCCGACCGAAGCGCCCAAGCCGGCCGACGGCGAGGAAGACGACGACGCCATGACGCCGGGCGGGCATTACCTGCCGTTCGGACCGTACCTGGTGCTGGGCGCGCTGGCGTATCTGTTCTACGGGCCGGAGATTGTCCGGACGTATCTGGATTACATTTCGGTCCAGGGACCGATCTGAGCGCAGCGCGACCGGGCGGCCGGATGAACGGGACAGACCTCGAGCGCGACCTCGGCATCGCGTGCATCTCGCTGCCGACACCGTTCCCCGTGGGGCCGGTAAACGTCTACCTGATCAAGACCGACCCGCCCGTGCTCGTCGATACCGGGCTGAACGGCGACGAGACCTACGGCCTGCTCGCGGAGGGTTTCGCGGCCCGAGGCTACTCATTCGAGGACCTCGGCGCGGTCATCGTGACGCATGGCCACCGTGACCACATCGGCCTGCTCGGGCGGCTGCTGCGCGAGCATCCCGTCGATTCTTACGGCCACCCGCTCGTGCAGGAACTTGGCCGGAACATTGACGCCGACCCCGACGAGCGGCGCGCGTTCTTCGTCGGCATCCTCGATGAGTTCGGCGTGCCGGCGGAGATCAAGGCCGAGGCGAACTCGTTGTATGAGCGGTTCCGCGCGTTCTCCGAGCCCTTCGAGCTGAAGCATTCGCTGCCGGACGAGAGTGAGGTAATGGGCTACCGCGTGTTGCACGTTCCCGGGCACAGTCCGTCCGACACGTTGTTCATCCATGCGCAGAACGGGTACACCTTCACGGGCGATCACATCCTCACGACGACGAATCCGAACCCGTTGCTGAGGCGGCCGGGTCCCGGACTGCCGCGAGACAAGGCGCTCATCGAGTATCGAGCGTCGCTCCGGAGGAGCCGCCAGCACGACCTTGGACTGTGCCTGCCGGGACA
>CAYUZD010000283.1:0-4679 GCA_964449475.1 uncultured Nitrospirales bacterium | reverse complement strand
ATCGACAAGATGACCAAGGGCGCGGACGTAAACCTGTGGGTGCTGGGCGAGGACCACAAGCTGTACGCCGAGCAACTCACGCTGATCCTCAAGTCGGCCGGCCGGCCCGCGCCCGAACCGATTTATTACGCGCACATCCTGCTGCGCGAGGGGCGGATGTCCACGCGGCAGGGCAAGGTCGTGCTGCTGTCGGATTTCCTTGACGAAGCGACGTCGCGCGCGCGGGAGAAGGTGGACGAGCAGTGCAAGGACCTGGGCGACACGGAGCGCGCGGCGATCGCGGAGAGCGTGGCGATCGCGGCGGTGCGGTTCGCGATCCTGCGGGTGAACGCGAACAAGAACGTCGTGTTCGACTGGGAATCGAGCCTGTCGTTCCAGGGCGACACGGGGCCGTACGTGCAGTACTCGTGCGCGCGGATCAATTCGATGCTGCGGAAGTTCGGCGGGGCGCCGGGGGACCTCGCGGCGGAGTGCCCGTTGGAACACGATTCCGAGTGGCAACTGGCGACGGCGCTGGCGGGGTTTCCGCAGGTGGTCGCGGCGTGCGTCGCGCAGCGCGCAGTGGCGCCGATTGGGCAATTTGTGCTGGACGTGGCACGGGTGTTCACGACGTTCTACCACGACTGCCCGGTGCTGACGGCGGAGACGGAAGCGCTCAAGGTCGCGCGCGTGCAATTGTGCCGGGCGACGCTGCAGACGCTGACGAACGCGCTGGGGATTCTGGGGATCGAAGCGCTCGAACGGATGTAAGGCGGCGCTACGATGTGGAATGCGACCACGGGCCGTTCAGCGATTGTGAAATGCGATCGAGGACGATGCCGGACATGCGCGGGTCGAGGCCGAGCGGCGCGGTGACGGCGTAGGCCACGGCGGGGTGGTGCGCGGCGGCTTCGGCGACCAGGCGGGGAATGTCGGTGGTGCTGTGCCGGCCCGGCGCGAGGAAGTACGGGTGGACGACGACGCGCTTCGCTCCCTGCGCGACGCAGCGCGCGAAGGCCTGGGCGATGGTGGGTTCGGCGAGTTCCATGTGCGCTATCTCGACGATGCGCGCGTCCGCCGTGCCGCGGAAGAGTTGGGCGACGTCTTCGAGCAGCGCATTCGCCTCGTCGCGTTTGGAGCCGTGATCGACGAGGATGATGCCTAGGTCGGGCGGAAGTCTTTGCGTCAAAGGTCAGGTTCCATAGACAGGATGAACAGGATTTTCAGGATTTACAGGACTGAATCTCAACCTTCCTCGATAATCCTGTCAATCCTGTCTATTCGTGTTCAGGACGGCCCGATCATTTTGCTGGGGTCGACTTCCTGCTTGAACTCGGCTTCGGTGAGGAGGCCGAGTTTCAGCGCCTCGTCCAGCAGCGTCGTGCCGTTTTTGTACGCCGTCTTGGCGATTTTCGCGGCGTTGTCGTAGCCGATTTTCCGGTTCAGCGCGGTGACGAGCATCAGCGACTGGTTCATCAGCGCGTCGATGCGCGCGCGGTCCGGCTCGATGCCGGTGGCGCAGTGTTCGTTGAACGAGAGCGCGGCGTCGGCGAGCAGTCGGACGGACTGCAGGACGTTGTAGATGATGACGGGCTTGAAGACGTTGAGCTCGAAATGGCCGGTCGCGCCGCCGATGTTGACCGCGACATCGTTGCCGAGGACCTGCGCGGCGACCATCGTGACGGCCTCGCACTGGGTCGGGTTGACCTTGCCGGGCATGATGGACGAGCCGGGTTCGTTCTCGGGGATGCGGATCTCGGCGAGGCCGCAGCGGGGTCCGCTGGCGAGCAGGCGCACGTCGTTGGCGATCTTCATCATGCTGCACGCGAGGGTTTTCAGCGCGCCGTGCGTCATCACCATCGCGTCGTGCGCGGCCAGCGACTCGAACTTGTTCGGCGCGGTGACGAAGGGCAGGCCGGTGAGTTCGGCGATCTTCGCCGCAACCTTCACGTCGTAGCCCTTCTTCGTGTTGAGGCCGGTGCCGACGGCGGTGCCGCCGAGCGCGAGTTCGCGCAGCCGGGGGAGCGTCGATTCGATGCGCTCGATGTCGTTGGTGAGCTGCTGGACATAGCCGGAAAACTCCTGGCCGAGCGTGAGCGGCGTCGCGTCCATGAGGTGCGTACGGCCGATCTTGATGATGTCCGCGAAGGCCCGGGCCTTGGCGTCGAGCGTGTCGCGCAGCGTGCGGACGGCCGGCAGCAGGTGGTGGTGGATGCGCTCGACGGCCGCGATGCTCATCGCGGTGGGGAACGTATCGTTCGAGGATTGCGACATGTTGACGTGGTCGTTCGGGTGGATGGGTTTCTTGCTGCCCATCTGGCCGCCGAGCATTTCGATGCCGCGATTCGAGATGACTTCGTTGGCGTTCATGTTCGTTTGCGTGCCGCTGCCGGTCTGCCAGATGACGAGCGGGAAATGATCGTCCAGCTTGCCGGCGATGACTTCGTCGGCCGCGGCGCAGATCGTGTCGCAGAGTTTCGCGTCGAGCAGGCCCTGGTCGCGGTTCACGAGGGCGGCGGCTTTCTTGAGGATGCCGAGCGCGCGGATGAGTTCGCGCGGCATGCGTTCGTTGCCGATTTTGAAGAAGTGGACGGAGCGCGCGGTCTGCGAGCCCCAGTATCGGTCGCCGGGGACCTTCATTTCGCCCATGGTATCGGTTTCGATGCGGTAGTTCATGGGAACGCGGAAGCTCCTGTTGCGGATGGACGCGAAATCGTGAGAGAAGCGGAATTATAGCGATTGGGGTGATGATTACGATAATGATGAGGATAAAGATGAGGATGAAGATGAGGATAACGACAACGATGACGGGGGCGAGTGTGGGTGGTCGGGCGTGACGGTTATGGCTTTGCCGCGGGGACGCGGGTGCCGGCGGAGGACTCGCGGGCGAGGCGGTCCTTGTCGCGGCGGACGGGGCAGGTGTCGCAGTTGAGGAGTTCGCCTTCGGGTCCGTAAACGGCCTCGCCGCCGCAGGAGCCGCGGATGCACTTGCCGCGGAAGATGACGCCGACGGCCATCGCGAGGATGATGACGGCGAAGACGGCGGCGGTCACGGCGATCAGCGCGAGCAGATTCATGTCGCAGGCGTTTCCGGTTCGCCGACGGGCCCGTATTTCTCCTCGAACGCGGGCGTGGCGCGCTCGATGAACGCGCCGCCGGCCTCCCTGATGATGAACAGCGCGGGCAGCTTGAGTATTTCGGCGAGGAGATAGCCGTCGTCCGGGCCGAGGGCCATGATCGCGGTCGAGTAGCCGTCGGCCCACATGCAGCTTTCGTGGATGACGGAGACCGACGCGAGCGCGTGGGCGATCGGCCGGCCGGTGCGGCCGTCGATGGTGTGGCTGACGCGGACGCCGTTTTCCTCGTAGTAGTCGCGGTAGTCGCCGGACGTGGCGAGGGCGAGGCCGTCCAGCGGGACGACGCGCTGCACGCTGCGCTCGCCGTCGACGGGCTTCTCGATGCCGACGCGCCAGACCTCGCCGTCGGCGTTCCGGCCGCGCGCGCGCACTTCGCCGCCGACCTCGATCATGTAATCGGCGACCTCCGCCGCATCGAACGATTCGGCGATCAGGTCCGCGGCGTATCCCGGCGCGATGGCGTTGAGATCGATGTAGAGTTCGGAATCGAGCTTGCGCAACGCCGGGGCGTCCGCGTCGAGTGCGAGTTTGTCGTAGCCGACGTGTTCCCGGAGCGCCGCGATCTGGTCGTCCGTGGGGAACGCGCCGCGGCCCGGCGGGCCGAATCCGTAGGCGTTCACGATGGGACCGAGCGTGATGTCGAACGCGCCCATCGTCTGATCACTGATCTTGAGCGCGCAGGCGATCACGTGCGCCGTCTCCCGCGCGACGGGGAACACGTCCGCCGTGCGCGAGGCGTTGAAGCGGGAAATCTCCGACTCCGGGTCGTACGTGGACATGAGGCGGTTCACGCGGCCCAGCGCGTCCTGCACGAGCGATTGCAGGCGCGCATCGGGTACGGCGCCGCCGCGCTGCACGACCTTGATCGTGAACGACGTGCCCATCGTGGGGCCGGTCAGCGTGGTCAGTTGCGCGCCGCCGCCGGCGCCGGGCCAGCGCCACATGAGCCACGCGAGCACCACGATGCCCGCGAGCAGCAGCGCGATGCGCCGCGGCGCGAACCGGTGCGAGACGGGGTCGCCGGCCATGCGGCCGCCGTCAGCCGCCGAAGTCGTCGAACAGGATGTTTTCGTCCTCGACGCCGAGGCCGTGGAGCATGTTGATGACGGCGCTGTTCATCATCGGCGGCCCGCAGATGTAGTACTCGCAGTCCTCGGGCGCGGGATGGTTCTTGAGGTACTGGTCGAAGAGCACCTGGTGGATGAACCCGGTGAGCCCCGTCCACTTGTCCGCCGGGAGCGGTTCGGACAGCGCGATGTGCCAGGAGAAATTCGGGTTCTCGGCGGCGATGGAATTGAAGTCATCGACGTAGAAACACTCGCGCAGGCTGCGCGCGCCGTACCAGAACGAGACCTTGCGCTTCGTGTGTAGCCGGCGGAACTGGTCGAAGATGTGCGAGCGCATCGGCGCCATGCCCGCGCCACCGCCGATGAAGATCATTTCGTTCTGCGTGTCCTTGGCGAAGAACTCGCCGAACGGCCCGGAGATGGTGACCTCGTCGCCGGGTTTCAGGTTGAAGATGTAGGACGACATGATGCCCGGGGGCGTGCCCTTGGGCGCGCG
>CAYUZD010000282.1:0-4698 GCA_964449475.1 uncultured Nitrospirales bacterium | reverse complement strand
ATCGTCACGCGCGGCTCGAACACCTACGGCCCATACCAGTATCCAGAAAAAGTCATGCCGCTCTTCATCACCAATCTCATCGACGGCGAACAGGTCCCGCTCTACAAGGGCGGCGAGCGCAACGTCCGCGACTGGCTCTACGCCGAGGACCACGCCAGCGGCGTAGACGCCGCGCTGCTCAAGGGCGAGCCCGGTCAGATTTACAACGTCGCGGGCGGCAATGAGCGCGAGAACATCGTCCTGACGCGCCGGCTGCTCAGTCTGCTCGGCCGCGGCGAGGAATTCATTCGACTCGTCCCCGATCGTCCCGGCCACGACTTCCGCTACTCCATCGACGCCTCCAAGATCCGCGCGCTCGGGTGGCGGCCCAAAATGGATTGGGACGAAGGCGTCGCGCGCACCGTTGATTGGTACAAGAAGAACGAGTGGTGGTGGCGCAAGATCAAATCCGGCGAGTTCCGCGAGTACTACAAGCGCCAATACGAACAGCGTGCGGGCTAACCACATCCGCCCGTTTCGTATTGGAACCCCGCGAACCCCGCAACTCAAAAAATCTCCGACGCGCTACTCGAAATTTCATTGATCCTCCCACCGTTCGCGGGTAAAGTGATCGCCACGGGCACCGCACATCTGCTTCGGGGGAAGCGGCCCGTACTATTCACGCGCTAAGCGTGTCGAAGTGTGCCCGGGGGAAGGCAATGGCGGTAAAGAAGTCCAGTGCTCCGTCGCTGTTCGGCGCGGGGCTCGTCAACGACGGCATCATCTCGACCGATCAACTCCAGCGCGCGCTCAAGGTCCAGGCCCTGCTCGAGCGGCCCAAACAGCTCGGCGAGATCCTCATCGAGCTCGGGTTCGCAACGCGCGAGGCGATCCACGACGGCATTGCGCGCCACGGCCGCGGCATGCGCCTCGGCGAAATCCTGCTCGAATCCGGCCTGATCTCCGCCGACTCACTCGACACCGCGCTCAAGATCAAGAGCGGCAACAAGGACAAGCCTCTCGGCCAGATCCTCATCGAGATGGGCGCGATCAACGAACGCAGCCTCTTGCAGTGTCTCGCGCACCAGGGCGGCGTCTCCTACATCGAGCCCACCTACGCCATGATCGACAAGTCCGCGCTCGGCGGCGTCTCGCCGGACTACCTCGCGCGGCACCTGTTCGTCCCCTTTTGCAGGACCGACGACGGTAAAACGCTCGTCGTCGTGCCCGATCTGCGCAACGAGGCGGCGATCGGCGCGCTTGACGAGATCTACCCCAACGGATACCAACTCGCGCTCGGGCCTGAGGAACGCATCCGCTCGACCATCGAGGAAATCCGCCATCTGCGCCGCGACGCCAAGCCCTCCGGCAAGGCGGAGACCGCCGATGAGGACGGCGTCGCACAACTCGTCGACCACCTGTTCAACCAGGCCATCGACGAACGCGCGAGCGACATTCACATCGAACCGATGGCCGAGCGTATCCGCGTGCGCTACCGCATCGACGGCGTGCTCGTCTACCGCACCGACCTGCCGAAGGACCTGCTTCCACGCCTGATCTCGCGCATCAAGATCCTCGCCGAGTGCAACATCGCCGAACAGCGCAAGCACCAGGGCGGCCGCATCAAGTTCCGCAAGGACGGCCAGGAGTTCGACCTGCGCCTCTCGTGCTACGTCAGCGTCCACGGCGAATGCGCCGTCATCCGCGTGCTCAACAAGCAGATGGGCCTCGTCGGCCTCGACGAACTCGGCCTCGCTCCGTCCGTCCTCCAGAAATACCGCGAGCACGTCCTCGAACTCCCCACCGGCGTCGTCATCATCACCGGCCCGACCGGTTCCGGCAAGACCACCACGCTCTACAGCAGCCTCGACTACTGCAACGACATGTCCCGAAAAATCATCACGGTCGAGGACCCGGTCGAGTACCAGATCGACGGACTCATCCAGTGCTCCATCGACATCAAGGCCGGCCGCACCTTCGAGAACTCGCTCCGCGAAATCGTCCGGCAGGACCCGGACATCATTGTCCTCGGCGAGATTCGCGACAAACTCACCGCCGAGACCGCCATCCAGGCCGCGCTCACCGGCCACAAGGTCTACGCCACCTTCCACACCGAGGATTCCATCGGTGGCCTCGTTCGCCTGCTCAACATGGAGATTGAGGCGTTTTTGATCTCCTCCACAGTCGTCTCCATCGTCGCGCAGCGCCTGCTCCGCCGCCTGTGCCCCAAGTGCAAGCAGCCGCACGTGCCCAGCGCGACCGAAGTCCGACGCGTCGGCATCAAGATGGCCGATATCAAGGCGTACGAGTTCTTCAAGGGGCAGGGCTGCAGCCACTGCAATTACACCGGCTACCGCGGCCGTGTCGGCGCGTATGAAATGCTCGTGATCGACGACAACGTCAAGGACGCCGTGCTTCACCAGCAGCCCGCGCACCTCATCCGCCAGATGTGCGTCGAATCGTCCGGCCTCGTCAGCATGCGCGAGGACGCCGTCATCAAGGTCATCAAAGGGTTCACGTCGTTCGACGAGGTCGCGCGGCACACGCCGCAGACCGGCGCCGTGCGTCCCATCGCCGAAATCATGTCGCAGATCGGTTAACGGAGAACTTATGGTCACGTGTCCATACTGCAAGGCTGAACTCAGTCCGGCGGCGGCCTCCGCCGATGCGGATTCCGTGTTTGCTTGCTCTGCCTGTCTCAATCCCGTCGGCATTCGTACCAAGGGCGCCCAGACCGTCGCGTTTGCGCTACCCGGCGAGCGTGACGTGCGGACTCTGGCCGCGCCCGGCTCGGTCGGCGGAACAATCCTGCACCGGCTCCGCGAGTCCGCGACCGAACTGCCCGTATTGCCCGAAATCTCGCGCCGGGTCGCCGCCGCCATCCAGAGCGAAAAGACGTCCATGTCCGATCTCGCCGCGATCGTGCGCGAGGACAGCGCCATCGCGGCCAACGTCCTGCGCGTCGCCAACAGCGCGGCCTACGGCGGCCTGCACACCGTCTCCGAACTCACCGCCGCCTGTTCGCGCCTCGGCCAGAAAACGGTCGCCAACATTGTCCAGTCCGTCGCCAGCAAGGCCATCTTCGACTCGGACGATCCCGCCGTCGGCAGCATGATGGAAAAACTCTGGCGCCATTCCGTTGCGGTCGCCCACTTCTCCGCCGGCGTCGGCGCGGCGCTCTCCATGCCGAAGACCGACACCCTCTACCTTCAGGGTCTCTTCCATGACATCGGCAAACTCGCCATCTTGAGCGTCTGCCGCGGCGCGGACACCAAATCGTCCGGCAACGGCCACATGACCGACGACGTGTTGATGGAAGTGGTCGAGGCCTACCACCGCCTCGCCGGACTGCACATCCTTATCCACTGGAACCTGCCGCCCGAGTTCCTCGTCACGGCCTACTATCATGACGATCCGGATCACACGCCTGGCGACGCACGTAAGGCCGCGCATGTCGTTGCGCTCGCAAACAAACTCGCCTACGTGTCCGGACTCGGCTTCGGCTCCGAGAACAACGACGAATCGCTGCTCGATCACCCCTCCACGGGATTCCTGCAACTCTCCGACATCAAACTCGCCAACATCCGCGTAGACCTCGAAGAAAAACTGGACGCCCTCCTCGGCGCCATAGCCGAATAGCCGACTTCGCGTTCGCGTGCCACGCCTAAGCGGGGCTTGCTTAGGCGTGCGAGCTTCACCCCAAATTCCGCCGATCTCTCATGGCAAGGAGCGAACGTGGCGACGAATCAGTCTCGTTGCCCGATCACGTCCCATCCCGAAACACCGTCAACCGATGTTCCAACAACAACGGCCGTAGTCGCGTCACCGTCTCCGGCTCCGGATGCAGGAATCCGATATCCGGACTCCCATCGTTCGTCAACAGCGCCGCGCGGCCGAGCACGAACGCGTCGTTCCGCTCGTCCGCCTCATACGCGCCGTATCCCCACCCCGCCGCAGTGGAAATCGCGAACAGTGCGGCCATCGCGGCGGCAAGCCTGGGTAGCTTCGTGAGGCTCGGCCATTCCCGATATGTCGCCAGCAGCACGCCGCACCATGACAAGGTCGGCCACGGCAAAAACCGCGAACTGATCGCGTTCGCCGGGCCCTCGTTCGCGTGCTTGAGCGCGGTCAAGACGCCAACCGTGATCCCCACGGTCAGCAGCGACACGACGGCCGCATCAACGGCGCTCGACGACGCCGTTGACCGTACCGAGCGGACTACGATTCGCGCGGCGACCACAAGGTAGATCACTCCGAACACCATTGCCGCGCCGCCGCTGTACGGAGCGATCGGCCCGCCGAGGTATGCGAGGACGTACATCGCCATGTCCGCTGCGGCGAACGCCCTCCCCCCCGGCGCGGCATCGCCACTCCATATATATAGTCCCGACGCCGCGGCGCCCGACGCCAGCCAAATCGCCAGCAGCACCGACCGGCGCCGGACATCCACGTCCCGCCGCAATAACAGAGCGATTGCTCCCGCCGGCCACACGCTCAGCCCGCCGCCGATCGAGTACGTCGCCAACCACGCAATCAGCACCGCGCACACCAGTCGCCACGCATCCACTCGCGACAACGACAACATCCGGATCGCGCCGGCAAGAAAGAACACCGCCGCCGCAATGCTCACGTGGAGGCCCCAGTTCCACAACGCGTACTGGCTCGGCGAGAAGAGCAGCAACGCCATGCATGGCACCGTCCACGCGCTCCCGCGCATTC
>CAYUZD010000281.1:0-4735 GCA_964449475.1 uncultured Nitrospirales bacterium | reverse complement strand
ACGTCGAGCAGCGCCAGATCGATGTCCCCCTTCGAACAAATCTCGACGGCTTGTTTGCCGCCGGACGCCGGCACCGCGTCGAACCCCGTCGCCTGCAACCCCTCGCAGATCACCTCGGCCAGCGCGGCCTCATCGTCCGCGACGCATACGCGAATGTGTCGTCCCATGGTCCCCCTGATAGCGTCTGAATCGCACAGCCTTCCCCAAACCGATTATACCCCTCCCGCGCGGAACCGGGCAAAACCCCGCACAAATTGATCGGGGCAAGTGGAAAAACTACGATCCAGGGACCGTCATCGCGAGGAGTTCGGTCTGTGACGAAGCCGTTTCGGCGCACGCCCTTCGCCGGCCATGGCGTGAATTCGAGGTCGATACATCCGTGACCGGCCCGTTCGACACAGCGCGCCACCGGCGCCGCCCCAGCATCAATATCACGTCCTTGATCGACGTGATGTTCCTGCTGCTTATCTTTTTCATGGTCTCGTCCACGTTCAAGCAGGATTCGGCGATTGACATCACGCTGCCGCAAGCGGAGAGCGCCACGGCCCAGGAACTCACCACGCACGAGATCACCGTCGATGCCGCCGGACAGGCCTACCTGGGCGGCGAACCCGTCGATGAAGCCAAACTCCGCGCCGATCTCGAGGCCATCCTCCGCGCCGACCCCACCGCGCCGCTCGTGCTTCGCGCCGACGAAGGTGCCGACTTCGGCAAGGTCCTGCGCGTGATCGACATCGCACGCAGCCTACACGCCGCCAACCTCGTCATCCCCACCGCGCCGCTTCCGCCGCCCACCGCACCTTAGAAACTATGCGGTAACGTGCCTCTGCCAATCAGGGTGTAACTCGGGTCTGAGATTGCCGGGTACCACGTCTAAGCGGGGTTCAGCTTAGGCGTGCTAACCTCGCGCGACTCCGCACCACCCAGTGTGGCAGGCTCAAGCGGGATCCAGCTTGAGCCTGTGAATTCGACGGCTACAAACTCTTCGCAGCACCATTTGGCGTTGGACTAGCCGCCGCCCGCGTCATCCGATCCAGCCGCCGTTGCACGAGTTCTGCGTGCGTGGATTCCGCGAACCGTTCGAGATAGACCATCAACACCCGCGTCGCATCCTCGGGCCGGTCGAGCCTGTCCCGATAGATATCCGCCACTCGGTTCGTCGCCAGCACCGCGCGTTCGGCATCCAACGCGAGCCGCAACCCGCGCTCGAACGATTGCGCCGCCTCCTCGAACCGCTCCAGTTCCGCCAGGACGTTCGCAACGCGGAACGCCGTCTCGCTGTCCTTCGGGAAGATCCGCGCGGTCACCATATACTCGCGCAACGCGCCTTCGTGGTCGCCTTGTGACTCCAGCGACTCCGCGATGTTGAACCGCGGTTCGTCCGCCTCGCGGTCATGCGGCGGATGGATCAGGTTCACCGCCGCGCGCGACGCGACCGACACGAACATCGGGCCATACAACGCCGCCGACGCCGACACCAGCGCAAGCGCCGTGAACGCGTAGAAGATCTCGACGTTGCCCATCCAAATCCGCAACAGCACGAGTTCGATTGCGATGAACACCGCGACGCCGGCCAGCGAGAGGATTTCGAGTTGGCGGGGGAGTTCCTCGTGCCGGACATACCGCTCGCGCAGCGTGTGCACGCCCCACGCCAGGAATGGCAGCATCAAGAGAATGGATGCGATGAATGCGACTATCGCCATCTGGTCAACCGTGACGTAACCCGGCGCGCCCCGCGGCGGCGGCCCGCTACGGCGCGACTCCGGCCCAATGTTCCCTCCACCGCTCTAATTATGCCCGAAGTAGGCCCGCCCATGCCCGACCCCTCGATTCTCCACCTTAAGCGGGGTCCAGCTTAAGCCTGTCGCCTGCCCCCAATGACTTCGCCTCTTGCCGAGTGGCACAGGCATCCCCGCCTGCGCAGCAGCGCCTACAACCACCCTTGCCACGAGCGGGCTTCGCGATGAAGCAATCTCGCCATCCGATTGCGCCTCCGTTTTGACTCGTCCAAACTCCATCGTTATCATCTGTTCTTTGAGTGGTGCCAGGTGCGGCAGGGTGGCCACCGAATCGAGGCGCAAGCGGTCCCTCGGCGGTCCCCTGTGGAGGCTGCTCGCAGAATGAAGGTCGCCGTAGTTGGGGGAGCCAGTTCCTATACGCCGGAACTGGTCGACGGGCTGCTTTCGCGCCCGGACCGCCTCCCCGTATCCGAAATCGTCCTCATGGACGTCCGCCGCGACCGCCTCGACACGCTCACCGGTTTCTGCCGCCGCATGGCGACACAACTCTGCCGCCGCACGCGCATCGAGTCCACGGCCAATCTTCACGCCGCGCTCGAAGGCGCGCACTTCGTCATCACCCAGATCCGCGTCGGCGGCATGCCCGCGCGCATCGCGGACGAGAAGCTCGGACGCCGCCACGGCATCATCGGCCAGGAAACCACCGGCATCGGCGGATTCGCCTGTGCCCTCCGCACCATCCCGCGCGTGCTCGACGTCGCCCACGCGATGGAAGAAGTCTGCCCCGGCGCACTGCTCCTGAATTTCGCGAACCCTTCCGGCATCGTGACCGAGGCGATCCTGCGTCACGCCTCGGTATCCGCGATCGGCCTGTGCAACATTCCCATTGGTATCGAGATGGACGTCGCGCGCAATCTTGGGTGCGCGCACGAGGACGTCGAACTCGACTACGTCGGGCTCAATCACCTGGCGTGGGTATACGGCGTGCGGGTCCGTGGGGAGGATCGCACCGAGGACGCACTCGACGCGCTGCTCGATCACGCCGAAGACGAATGGGCCGCAGGGCCGATCGCGGATGCGATGCGGGAAGCGATGCAGTCGCTCCGGATGTACTGCAACCCCTATTTGCAGTACTTCTACGCGACCCAAGCCTGTCTCGCCAGACAGGCCGCCTCCCAGACCACCCGCGGCGAGGACGTCCTCGCCATCGAAGATGACCTCTTCCGCCAGTACGCCGATCCCGCCTGCGCCGTCAAGCCTCCGGAACTCTCCAAGCGCGGCGGCGCGCACTACTCGACCGCCGCCCTCGCCGTAATGGAGTCCGTCGCGCGCGATCTCGGCTCGCGGCAGATTGTCTGTTGCGCGAACCGCGGTGCCGTTCCCGGGTTCGACGACGAAGCCGGTGTGGAACTGCCCGCGCGCATCGGCGCGGCCGGCGCCGTCGCGCTTAATCAGGACGCGCCGCCGCCCGCCATCCGCGGGTTGATGCAGTTGATCAAGTCGTACGAAACGCTGACCGTCCAGGCCGCCGTCACCGGCGATCGCGATGTCGCGTTGCAGGCGATGCTCGCGAACCCGCTGATGCCGGGCGTCAGCGAATCGAAGGCGCTGTTCGAAGATCTGTTGAGTACAAACGAGCCGTACCTTCGCGGGACGTTCTTCCCCGAGGCGGCAGGAGTCGCGCATGGTCTCTGAGGCGTTGCTGCAGACGAATCTCCCGAACCGAAAGCCGCTCAGCCGAGGCAAGGTCCGCGACATATACGACCTCGGCGACCGGCTCGCCATCGTCGCCACCGACCGCATCTCCGCGTTCGACTGGGTCGATCCCGTCGGCATCCCCGACAAAGGCAAAATCCTCACCAAGATGTCCGTGTTCTGGTTCGATCTCATCAAGGACATCATTCCGAACCACCTAATCTCCATCGACCTCGACGATATGCCCCGCGATTTCCAGGAGCACGCCGACCAGTTCGAAGACCGCACGATGCTCGTCCGGAAGTGCACCATGCTCCCGGTCGAATTCGTCGTCCGCGGGTATCTCGCCGGCAGCGGCTGGAAGGAATACAAGAAGAGCGGCACCGTCTGCGGCATTCCGCTCCCCGCCGGCCTCGTCGAATCGAGCAAGCTCGACCGGCCGCTGTACACGCCCGCCACGAAGGCCACCGACGGCCACGACATCAACATCAGCCCCGAAGAGGCCGGCCGCATCATCGGCGGCGCCATTAACAAGCAGGCCTCCGGTGCCGCGATCCGCGTGTACGAGCGCGGCCGCGACTTCGCCGCCACGCGCGGCATCATCCTCTGCGACACCAAATTCGAGTTCGGCACCATCGATGGCAAGCTCGTCCTCGCCGACGAAGTGCTGACCCCCGATTCGTCCCGTTTCTGGCCCGCCGACCAGTACCAGCCCGGCCGCGGCCAGCCCAGTTTCGACAAGCAGTACGTCCGCGATTGGCTCGAGGCGCAGGATTGGGACAAGAACTCCACACCGCCGCCGCTCCCGGACGAGGTAGTCATGAAGACGCGTGAGAAATATGTCGAGGCGTACCGGCTATTGACGGGGGGGACGGAATTCTCATGAGCACCGGGGCGGCGCGGTACTTCGATCGGATTGGCGACATCGAACAGCGGCATCCCAATACCCTGCGCGACACGAGCGACGACCACCTGCGCGACGAGTGCGGCGTGTTCGCCGTCGTCGGCCACAAGGAGGCCGCGACGCTGACCTATCTCGGCCTTTACGCGCTCCAGCATCGCGGCCAGGAGGGCGCCGGCATCGTCGTCAGCAACAACGGCCATCTCAACGCCCATCGAGGCATCGGGCTCGTGTCCGATGTCTTCCCGCGCCACAAGCTCAATCGCCTGCGCGGCGATATCTCCATCGGACACGTCCGCTACTCGACCTTCGGTAGCAGCGAACTCAAAAACGTCCAGCCGCTGCCCGTCGATTACGCCCGCGGCTCGATGGCCCTCGGCCACAACGGCAACCTCGTCAA
>CAYUZD010000280.1:0-4744 GCA_964449475.1 uncultured Nitrospirales bacterium | reverse complement strand
CCTCGTCGGATCGCAGCAGCGCGGCGATCCCCGCCAGTTCGAGTTTCTCCGCCATTAGGTCTCCCCCCTGCCCCGCTAGTATGCAGCACGCCGCCCGTCCGTTGCACCCGGCTCGTCGCGCGCTGCGGCGCCGTGCTAGGCTTGCCGGATGAAATACCTCGTCCTGGCCGGGATCCTCTTCGTCGTCCTCACGTACTACATGCGCCGGAACCGCGGCGCCGCCCAGACCCGGCGCGGTACGTCGATGTACAACACCGATGACGGCGCAATCAATGTCCGGTCTGCGGACAATGTCCGGCTCATCAGCGACGACCAGCTCAACGCGATCGAAAATGACAAACGGAGGGCCGATGGTTAACCTGTTCCCGCGTCGGGCGACTGCGGCGGCGTGCGCGCTGGCCGCCGCGCTCGCGATCGGCGCCGCCGCATGGACCCAGGACATGAACCTGCCCGATCCGCTCGTGATGCACAATGGCGACCGCGTCACTACCGTTCAACAGTGGCGCGAGGCGCGCCGGCCCGAACTCCTAGAATTGTTTCGCACCCACGAGTACGGCCGTGCGCCGGTGAGCCGGCCCGCCGACTTGCGGTTCGAGACCCTTGACGTCACGCACGGCATGATGGACGGCCGCGCGACGCGCAAACGCGTCGATGCGCACTTCAGCGGACCCGGCGGCGCCGGGCGCATCCGTTTGCTGATGTTCCTGCCGGAGAACGCACCGGGTCCCGTCCCCGCCTTCGTGCTCATCGGCCACCGCGATCTCGACAACTACGACCCCGATCGCGAAAAGCGCACGCCGTTCTGGCCCGCGGAGGAAATCGTGGCGCGCGGGTACGCCACGGTGACGTTCTTCGTCGCCGATGTCGACCCGGACGACTACGACGAGTTCAAGAACGGCGTCCACGGCATCTTCGACACGCACGCCGGCGAACGCCCGGGCGATGCCTGGGGCACGATCGCGGCCTGGGCCTGGGGCGCAAGCCGCGCGATGGATTACATCGAGACCGACCCGCAGTTCGACAAGTCCAAGGTCGCCGTCATCGGTCATTCCCGCGGCGGGAAAACGGCGCTCTGGTGCGGCGCCGAGGACGAACGGTTCGCGCTTGCCATCAGCAACAATTCGGGCTGTTCCGGCGCGGCCATCTCGCGCCGGCCGGTCGGCGAGACCATCAAACAAATCAACGACCGGTTCCCGCACTGGTTCTGCTCGAACTACCGCGCCTTCAACGACAACGAAGCCGCGCAACCCTTCGATCAGCATGAACTCATCGCGCTGATGGCCCCGCGCCTGGTCTACGTCGCCAGCGCCACCGAGGACACCTGGGCCGACCCCGAGGGCGAGTTCCTCGCCGGCGTCCACGCGACCCCTGTCTTTGAATTGCACGGCGTACCCGGCCTCGAGTTGTCCACGATGCCGCCGCCCGATACGCCGCTCCAGGCCGGGCGCATCGGCTACCACCTCCGCACCGGTAAACACGACCTCACCGAGTACGACTGGGCGCGCTACATGGATTTCACCGACCGCCACTGGAAGCAAGGCGCGCGCTAGGATGCTGAAGCGATTCGACCCCGCGCTGGCATCCGAGAAGTGGGACGCGATCTTCGTCGGCTCCGGCCCCGGCAGCCTCACCGCGGCAGCCATGCTCGCGCGCGCGGGCCGGCGCGTGCTCGTACTCGAACGCCACTACGAAGCTGGCGGGTTCAGCCACACGTTTAAGCGCAAGGGTTACGAGTGGGACGTCGGCGTCCACTACATCGGCGTCGTCCACAAGGAGCACGGCATCGAGCGCCGCTTGTTCGATTACATTTCCGACGGCCGCATCGCCTGGGCGCAGATGGGCGAACCCTACGACCGCGCGATCATCGGCGGCGACGTCTACGACTTCGTCCCCGGAGCCGAGAACCAGCTCGACCTGTGGTGCAGCTACTTCCCCGGCGAGCGCGCCGCCATACGGCGTTACTGGGAGATGGTCCGCGAGTGCGCGAAGTCGGCGCAGGGATTCTTCGGCCAGCGCGCGTTGCCCGGCTGGATCGGCGCGGCGGCGAAACCCTTCATGACTCGCAAGCTTGACAAATACGCGCGCCGCACGACCTACGAGGTCCTGAAATCGCTCACCGACAACGAGCGGCTCATCGAGGTCCTCTGCGCTCAGTGTGGCGACTACGGCCTGCCTCCTGCCGAGAGCAGCTTCGCCATCCACGCGATGGTCGTCAATCACTACCGGGACGGCGGGAACTACCCCGCGGGCGGCGCGGCACGCATTGCGTCAGGCATCGTCGAAGCCATCGAGTCGCGCGGCGGCGCCGTGTCCGTGCGTGCACCGGTCACGAAGCTCGCCGTCGAACACGGCCGGGCAGTCGGCGTCGAACTCGAAGGCGGCGACGTCGTCCGCGCGCCGATCGTTGTCAGCGGCATCGGCGTGCGCAACACGTTCCGGCGATTGTTGCCCGATTCCGTCGAGCTTCCCGCGAAAATCGCGCGCGACCTCGACCGGGTCAAGCCGTCCTACGGCCATTGCTGTCTCTACCTCGGTCTGAATGCGCCGGCCGAGTCCCTCGGCCTACCAAAGTTCAACTACTGGTGCTACGACCCCTACACCGGCGGCGGCGCGCCCGGTACGCGCATCCCCGCCGCGTACATCTCGTTTCCGTCCGCGAAGGACCCCGAATGGCCCGCGGCGCACGGGGAGACCGCCACCGTCCAGTGCATCGGCTTCGGCGGCTTCGACGATTTCGCGCCCTGGGCGGATGCGCCGTGGCGCCGGCGCGGCGGCGATTACGAGGTGATCAAGGACGCGTTCAAAACGTCCATGCTCGACATCCTCGGCGGCCTGCACCCGCGCGCGCTCGGCCACATCGACTGGGCCGAGGTCTCGACCCCGCTCTCGACTGCGCATTTCGCGAACTATCCACGCGGCGAGATCTACGGACTCGAACATACCCCCGCGCGCTTCGCACTCGATTGGCTCCGGCCCAGGACCTTCCTGCCCGGACTCTGGCTCACCGGCCAGGACGTGGTCACCGCGGGCGTCGGCGGCGCGCTCATGTCCGGCGTAGTCACGGCCTCGGCGATCCTCGGCAAGAACATGGTCGCGGAAGTCATGAAGCAGGGCGCGCCGCGCGTGGCGTGAGCGCTCGAATGCGCCCCTAACACGGGTGTGGTAAGGTGGGGCCGGGCTGACCGCGGACCGATGGGTTGTTCGCGAATTCGACTGGGAGGCAAGGGTTCATGATGACGCGTGTCGTTTCATTCGTGCTCAGCGTGCAATTCATCCTCGGCATCGCCGCCGCGCAGGAAACCGCGCGCGGCGTCGTCTTCCACGACGTCAACGAGAACGGCGTCCGCGACCGCGGCGAAAACGGCGTGCCGAACGTCGGCGTGTCGAACGGCCTCGACGTCGTGCAGACGGACCGCACCGGGGAGTACTCGCTGCCGATCGACTCGGACGACATCGTCTTCATCATCAAGCCCTCTGGCTGGGGCACCTCGGCCGACGAGAACAACCTCCCCCGCTTCTACTACATCCACAAACCCGCGGGTTCCCCCGCGTCCGAGTACGGCGGCGTCGCGCCCACGGGTCCGTTGCCCGCGAGCATCGAATTCCCGCTCGTCCGGCAGCCGGAGCGCGACACGTTCCAGGTCATCTTCTTCGGCGACACCCAGCCGCGCAACGTCGAAGAGGTCAACTACATCGCGCACGACGTCGTCGAGGAACTGATCGGCAGTCCCGCCGCCTTCGGCGTCACGCTCGGCGACATCGTCTTCAACGACCTCACTGTGTTCCCCGTGCTCAACGGCGTCGTCGGCCGGATCGGCGTGCCCTGGTACAACGTCATCGGCAACCACGACCTCAACATGGACACCGGTGCCGACGATACGTCCGATGAAACCTACGAACGCATCTACGGCCCCGCCTACTACTCCTTCAACTACGCCCGCGTCCATTTCATCGTGCTCGACAATGTCGCCTGGGTGGGCGAGGACTACCACGGCGAGATCGGCGAACGCCAGATGCAGTTCGTCCGGAACGATCTCGCGCACGTGCCCGACGACCGCCTCGTCGTCGTGATGATGCACATCCCGCTGCACGGCGTCGACGACTACCGCGATCTGCTCGCCATTCTCGCCGAACGCTCCCACTCCTTCTCGGTGTCCGCCCACTGGCACCGGCAAGGCAACTTCTTCCTCACCGATTCCGGCCCCGCCCTCGAAGGCCACCACCACCTCGTACACGGCACCGTCTCGGGAAGTTGGTGGACCGGCATCAAGGACGAATACGGCATCCCCCACGCCACAATGAGCGACGGCACGCCGAACGGCTACTCCATCGGCACGTTCAGCGGCACGGACTACAAACTCACCTACCGCGCCGCCCGCCGCCCGCCCGAATTCCAGATGAGCGTCTTCACGCCCGAATCCGTCGCGTCCGCCGAAACCGAAAACACCGAGGTCGTCGTAAACGTGTTCATGGGTTCGGCGCAATCCACCGTCGAGATGCGCGCCGGCAACGACGGCGAATGGATCCCGCTGCAGAAGGCCGAGCGCCCCGATCCCTACTACGTCGCGTCGAAGCAGTACAAGGACACGCTCGCGCCCGAGGCCGGCCGCAAGAGTCCCGACCCGGCAAACTCGACGCACGTCTGGGCCGCGAACCTCCCCGCGAATCTCCCGGCCGGCACGCACGTCATCTACGTGCGCACCACCGACATGTTCGGCCAATCGTTCTACGCCCACCGAATCAT
>CAYUZD010000279.1:0-4746 GCA_964449475.1 uncultured Nitrospirales bacterium | reverse complement strand
ATCGCATCGACGCGAAGAAGGCGCTCGACTGGGGCCTCGTGAACTTCGTCGTGCCCGCCGCGCAACTGCAGGCCGAGACGATGAAACTCGCCGAACGCCTCGCGAGCGGCCCGACCTTCGTCTACGGCCAGGCCAAGCGCCTGCTCTACCAGTCCATCCACCGCGAGTTCGAGGCCCAGCTCCAGGCCGAAGGCGAAGGCTTCGCCGCCTGCGCCGCCCGGCAAGACTTCAAAGAAGGCGTCATGGCCTTCGTCCAAAAGCGCAAACCGAACTTCACAGGCAAATAGCGCACGCCGCATCACGGCGGGGGGTCACGGTTCGTAGCATGGTTAGCTCGCCCATACGCTTCCGGAGCGAGCGCACCGGCCCATTGATCGGCGTCAGCTTGCTCCAAGGCCCTGGGCTATGCACCGATGCGCGCAGTCCTCGTCTACGAACAACCCTACCAACCTTTCCACACACCCCATGGAAAACCCGGTGCACTGCCTTGAACTCATCGAACCAAAATAGCTTGAATTCCAAACACGCTATCTCTGTGTTGCGAACGATGCCCGTCACGCGATCAACTCCGGCACGACGTTGCCGAAGACGTCCGTCAGCCGGAAGTCGCGGCCTTGGTGACGGTAGGTGAGTCGCGTGTGCTCGAGGCCGAGCAGGCGCAGGATCGTGGCCTGGATGTCGTGGACGTGCACAGGCCGTTCCGTGATGTGGAACCCGAGGTCGTCCGTCGCGCCGAGGGTGATGCCCGGCTTTACGCCGCCGCCCGCGAACCACATCGTGAAGGCCTGCGGATGGTGGTCGCGGCCCATCGACCGGCCGAGCGCCGCGCTCGACTCGACCATCGGCGTGCGACCGAATTCGCCGCCCCAGACGACCAGCGTCTCGTCGAGCAGCCCGCGCTGCTTGAGGTCCTGGACGAGCGCCGCACTGGCCTGGTCCGTCTCCTTGCACTTGCCGCGCAAGCCGCCCTCGACGTCGCTGTGATGGTCCCAGCTCGCGTGGTACACATTGATGAACCGCACGCCGTGCTCGACAAGCCGCCGCGCGAGCAGGCAGTTGTTCGCGAACGAGTTCTCGCCCGGTTTCGCGCCGTACAGCGCGATCGTCGCCGCGTCCTCCTTTGAGATGTCGCACAGGTCCGGCGCGGACGACTGCATGCGGTACGCGAGTTCGTACGACTCGATCCGGCCCGCGATCGCCGGATCGCCGACGACCTCCAGCCGGCGCCGGTTGAGGTCGCCGACCACGTCGAGCGCCGCGCGTTGCATTGCTTGGTCGATCCCAGCCGGGTTCGACAGGTTCAGGATGGGGTCGCCCGTGCCGCGCAGCGTGACGCCCTGGTACGCCGCGGGCATGAACCCACAGCTCCAATTCGCCGCGCCGCCGCTCGTGCCGTCGCCCGAACTGAGCACGACGAACCCCGGCATGTCGTTCGCCTCGCTGCCAAGGCCGTACGTCACCCACGATCCCATGCTCGGCCGGCCGGGCAACGGGCTGCCGGTATTGAAGAAGATTTGCGCCGGCGCGTGGTTGAACTGGTCCGTGTGGACCGACTTCACGAACGAAACGTCGTCCACGATCCCGGCGAGGTGCGGCAGCATCTCGGAGAGTTCCGCGCCGCTCTGGCCGTGTTTGCCGAAAGCGAACCGCGACCCCAGCAACGCGGCGTTGCGCTGGATGAAGGCGTATCGCTGGTCCTTCACGATGTCCTCGGGTACCGCGGAGCCGTCGTACTGCGCGAGCACGGGCTTCGGGTCGAACAGATCAAGCTGGCTCGGCGCGCCCGCCATGAACAGGTAGATAACGGCCTTCGCCTTCGCAGGGAAATGCGGCGCGCGCACGGCCAGCGGCGACGGTGCCGCGGGCGCGGAAGCAAACGAGCGGCCGCTGCACAGCAGCGACGCCAGCGCAATCTTGCCGACGCCGACCCTACACTCCTCGAAGAAGTGCCGGCGGGTGATTTCGTGCAGCGGATCCACGATGCGTTCAGCCTTGGGTGATTGTCTCGTCCAGGTTCAGTATAGCGCGGCAGACCATCGTCCACGCGGCGAGTTCGGGCAGCGTGCGCGTCGGGTGCAGTGCGCCGAGCGGCCCGGCAATCGCGCGGGCCTTCGCCGGATCACCTGTCAGTTGCTGCAACGTTTGCGTGTAGTACGCGAGCAGTCGCTGCGACTCGACGTCATCCGGAGAGCGCGCAAGGCACAACCGGAACGCGAGGGAGATCGTGTCGGGGGGATCGGGGCTCTGATCGAGCACGCGGCGCGCCATCGATTGCGCGGCCTCGGTGTACACGCGGTCGTTGAGCAACGTCAGCGCCTGTAGCGGCGTCGTCGTGCGCTCGCGGCGCGTGCAGATCTCTTCTCCCGAGGGCGCGTCGAACGTAATCGCGGCGGCGTACGGCGCCGTGCGCTTCATGTACGTGTACAACCCGCGCCTGTATCGGTCCGCGCCTGTGCTCGTCGTCCACGCGCTCGAGTCGAACGCGAGTTCGTTGATGCCCTTGGGTTGCGGCGGGAATACGCTCGGACCGCCGACGCGATCGTTCAACAACCCGCTCGCCGCGAGCGCGAGATCACGCACGGCCTCCGCGTTCAGCCGGAACCGCGGCCCGCGCGCGAGCAGCACGTTCTCGGGGTCCGCTTGGATGTCGTCCGGCGAGACATTCGCGCTGCGTCGAAACGCGGCGCACGTAACCATTAGCCGGTGCATGTGCCGCAAATCCCACCCGGACTCCATGAATTCGACCGCGAGCCAATCGAGCAACTCGGGATGCAACGGCGCGGCGCCGCGTGTGCCGAAGTCTTCGGGCGTCGTCACGAGTCCGCGTCCGAATACGTGCTGCCAAAGCCGGTTCATCGTGACGCGCGCGGCGAGCGGGTTCTCGCGGCTGACGATCCATCGCGCGAGCGTGAGCCGGTCCAGGGGCGCGTCCGCGGGCAACGGCGGCAACACCGCGGGCACACCCGCGGGCACCGTGTCGCGCGGGCTCAGGAACTCTCCGCGATGGTACAGGTGCGTCTCGCGCGGCATCGGCCGGTCGGTCATCACGAGCGTCGTCGGGAGTTTCGGCACAGACTCCCGGAGTTTCGCGATCCATTCGCGGGACTCGGCGAGTTCCGGCGCGATCTCGATCGCGTAATAGCGGAACACGAACTCGCTTGATGCCTTGTCGGTCCGCTTCATCGCGGATTCCACGTCCGCGGGCAGCCCTGATGCGACGACGTCGCCCGTACGCGACGTCACGGAGACGCGAAACCGCCCAAGCACGTGCTGGTGAATGTAGTCCTGCGTCAGCACGATCCGGAGCCGTACCGCGCCGGGATCAATCGGCTCCGCGAGTCGAAACACTGCCGTGTGGGGCTTCGCCGTACCGCCCTTGACGGACCATCCGGTGTCGCTCCGGTCGTCCAGGGCCAGGGCCGCCCCGTTGTCCTTCGCGGCGAAGTCCTCGGTCGCGGCGGCAATGTTGAGTTTCTTCGGGTCGCCGCCGTCGCGCGCGGCGGACACCTCGAAATTCGTCAACAGAAAGTCGCCCTCGACGAGAATCGTGCCGCGCCCCGGTCCGCCGCCCGGCAAACTCTCGTCGGGCAACGCTTCGAGCCGGATCGCGGTAATGGGCGCATCGCCGACCGCGAACTCTAGCGTGTACACGTCGTCGTTGGGCACGTCACCGGTCGCGAGGATGGAACCATCGTCCAACTCGATCATCGTGGCGGAACTCTGCGCCGCGATCGACACCGGCCGCAGGACGGTCCACTCGGAGGAGACCGCGCGCTTCTCGTTCAGCCACGCGTCAAATTCGGCGCGCACCGCGGGATCGCGGCGGCCATCCTTGACAAGTTTGTCCTCCGCCTTCGCGATCTCGCCGCGAATTCGCGTCTGTTCGGCCTCGATCCCGTCGTCGTGCAGCGGGATGGTTTCCTCGCCCGTATCGTTGAAGAACGCGAACACACCGAAGTACTCCCGGTGCGACACCGGGTCGAATTTGTGATCGTGGCACTGCGCGCAGTTCAGCGTGAGGCCAAGAAACGCCGCGCCGGTGACGTTCGTTCGGTCTACGGTCCTCTTGTACCAGTCCTCCGCCGCGTCGATCCCGCCTTCCTCGTTGAACATGCTGTTGCGCAGGAATCCGGTCGCGACGCGTTGCGATTCGGTCGCGTTCGGAAGGAGATCGCCCGCGAGTTGTTCGATCGCGAACTCGTCGAACGGCATGTTCTCGTTGAACGCGCGGATGACCCAGTCGCGGTACGGCCAGATCGAGCGTGGTCGATCCTTCTCGTACCCGTTCGTGTCGGCGTAGCGCGCGAGGTCGAGCCAGCGGCGCGCCTGCCGTTCGCCGTAGTGCGACGACGCGAACAGCGCGTCCACCATCCGTTCGTAAGCGTCCGGCTTCAAGTCGCGGATGAACGCGTCGACCTCGGCGGGCGTCGGCGGTAGTCCCAACAACTCGAGATACGCGCGGCGGATCAACGCGTGTTTGTCCGCTTCCGCGGCGGGCGCGAGTCCCGCGCGCTCCATGTCCGCGATCAGGAACCGATCCAGGTCGTTCCGGACCGCGTCCGCGTCGGACACGGCGGGCGGCGCAGGACGAGACGGCGGGACAAACGACCAATGCGTCGCGGCATGCGCCGTCAACTCCTCCTGCGTGGGCCACGGCGCGCCGGCGCCAATCCACGCGCGGAGCAAGGCGATGTCCTCCGGCGGCAGCGCCGCGCGCTTGGACGGCATGCGTTCCTTCTCGTCGGT
>CAYUZD010000278.1:3107-4773 GCA_964449475.1 uncultured Nitrospirales bacterium | reverse complement strand
GGCTACCCAGGCCCTTGGCGCGCTTCCTTTTCCCACAGTTTTGCGGTGTGCTACGCTCCCCCTGCGCGCTCTCGGCGCACCGTAGTGGGTCGGAGGCATCCAGTCGTGCGAAGGATCCCCCTCATCGCCGTCCTGCTCCTTGCCGCCTCCACGGCGCGCGCCATCGATCTCCTCCCCGATCTCATCGTCAATCCCGCGCGCCTTTCGGACTATCAATTCATCACCAACATCATCCCCGGCCGGCTCCACATCCGCCTCTCGAACGCCACGCCCAATATCGGCTACGGCCCGCTTTTCATCTACGGCGGCGACCCCGCCGCCGACGGCCAGGTCGTCTACCAGCGCATCTTCCAGTCCCAAGGCGGCTTCCGCGATCGCGAGTCCGGCCTCTTCCTCTACCACCCCGCGCACAACCACGTCCACGTCAACCGCTGGGCCGAATACACCATCCGCACCGTGCTCCCCGCCGACGGCGTCGGGCCCGTACTCCGCACGGGCGGCAAGACCAGCTTCTGCCTTCTCGACTCCAACCGCTATACCGGCCCCGAAGTCGTCCTCGGCACGCCCCCCTCCTTCGCGCGATTTTTGAGCTGCGGCTCCGACGTACAGGGCATCTCCGTCGGCTTCGAGGACCTCTACCCCAAGTCCCTCCCCGATCAGTGGATCGACATCACCGGGCTCGGCCCGGGCGAGTACTGGCTCGAGTCTGTCGTCGATCCCGACAACCAGTTCGAAGAGGTAGACGAGTCCAACAACGTCGCGCGCATCAAGCTCGTCATCGCCGACGGCGAACTCCCCATCCCTGACGAGATCCCGCTCGATCGCGGGCTGCTATGGTACGCCTCGATTGTGTTACTCTTGGCGGGCGCAGGGGCGCTGGCCCTGCGGGCTGGGCGACGGGGGAACGCAAGACCGTGACTTCTGACAACGTTTCCGAAACGGGCGCGGACGGCATGGACGCCGAACAGACCGGCTTCATCGTCGATGAAGCCACCGACCACGTCCTCCGGATCCACCTCGAAACCTTCCAGGGCCCGATGGAGGTCCTCCTCTATCTCATCAAGGCCCAGGAAATCGACATCTTCGACATCCCCATCTCGAAGATCACTGATCAGTACCTGAAATTCCTCGAACTCATCGAGGCGCATCAACTCGATCTCGCCGGCGACTACCTCGTCATGGCCGCCACGCTCATCCAGATCAAGTCCAAAATGCTCATCCCGGCCGATATCGACGTTGAGGACGAGGAAGTCGAGGAGGAAGATCCGCGCCTCGAACTCGTCGAAAAACTCATCCAGTACCGCATGTACAAGGACGCCGCCGCGCGCCTCGCCGGACTCGAAGAGGAACGCGCCAACTGGTTCACGCGAAACGTCAAGCCCGAGGTCGACCTTGCCTACGCCGAGGACGAGGGCGAGGACTTCCTCGAAGTCAGCCTCTTCGATCTCACGCAGGCCTTCAAGGGCATCATGCGCTTCCTCCACGAGGAGCGCCCGCACGAGGTCTCGCTCGAGGAATCGTCCGTCGATCAAAAGATCGAATACATCCAGACGCTCCTCGAAATGCAGCCCAGCGTCGCGTGGAACGATCTCTTCCGCTCGTGCAAGTCACGCCTCGAAGGCATCTGCTGTTTCCTCGCCATCCTCGAACTCTGCCGCATGTACGA
>CAYUZD010000278.1:0-3007 GCA_964449475.1 uncultured Nitrospirales bacterium | reverse complement strand
CGTCCATGCACCACACTTCGACCCGGACAGCAACCACAAACGCTGCGCGCGCCCTGCAATCGGGGTTCGCCCCATGATCCGCTGGCCGTGGCGCCGACGAACTAAGACGCTCGGCGCGCAGGGCGAAGACCTCGCCGCGAAGTTCCTCCGCAACGCCGGCTACGAGATCCTCGACCGAAACGTCAAACTCGGCCGCAACGAAATCGACATCCTCGCCCGCGACGGCGACACCATCGTCTTCGTCGAAGTCAAAACCCGCGAATCCCCCAACCCCGCCTTCGCGCCCGAAGACAACGTCCACGCCGCAAAACAACGCAAACTGATCACCGCTGCCAAACACTACACGGCCCGCCACCCCGACCCCACCGCCTACTACCGCTTCGACGTCGTCAGCGTCACCCTCACCCCCAACGCCAAGCCCCGCATCGAACTTCTCAAAGACGCGTTTCACGCGTAACGATTCTGTCTGGCTTAACCGAAGGATCGAGCACCACTCGCGACAAGAATTGAGCAGGATCCAGGTTTGAAACCGATCGCCGCCCCGGATCCCCTATTCCCCGGAGACGTCTGATGCATCACAACGATCCTTCCACCGCTGCGCGTGTGTCCTCCACCAGCGGCCGCACAAAGTTCATGCTCGTGGGACTCTTGTTGATCGCAACGATTGTCGCAGCGGGGATTGTCCTCGGAAACCCGTTCGGCGGGACCCAGAATCAACACCAACCCCAAGCCGCACTCCCCGCCGGCGATCCTGACCCCTTCAAAGCGTTGCAGGCCCTCGCCCAATGCATGCGCGACAACGGTATCGCGGAATATCCGGACCCGACCGAAAACGGGATCAATCTCAACGGCACCGGCATTGACGTAAGCACGCCGGAGTTCCAGGCCGCCCGGAAGATCTGCGAGGCACTGCTCCCGGAACCTCCCAGGCGCATCGGTCCTGAAGGCGAACGCCGGCGCGATGGAAGCGAGACGCGAAGAAACGAGTCCGGCGGAAACACGTCATGGCAAAAGGTCGCGGCCGGCGGCGACTGCGAATGCGCCGACGGCAGCGAGTTCTATTTCTTCGATCATAGGGCCGACCCGGCCAAGGTCGTCTTCTACCTAGACGGCGGCGGCGTCTGTTTCGACGCGGTCAGCTGCGCGAACCAGAACACGCCGGGTTCCGGCGAGCGGCCGGGACCGGACTACGACCCGAACCTCCAGGGCGAGCGCCCGGAAGGCGGCGGCATGTTCGACCTCGCCCGCGCCGACAACCCGTTCCGTGGCTACAGCTTCATCTACGTACCGCTGTGCACCGCCGATGCACACCTGGGCAACGCCACGCGCGAGTACTCGCCGAAGCTGACAGTCGCGCACAAAGGCTTCGTCAACGGCTCGGCCGCGCTCGACTACCTTGCCAAGCATTACCCCGACGCGAGCCAGGTCGTCGTCGTCGGCAAGACCGCCGGGGGCGCAGCCGCGCCCGTCTACGGCGGTATCGTCTCCGATCTGATTTCCAATGCCCGGATCACGGTGTTCAGCGCGCAATCCGGCGGCTTCCCAGACGATCCGGACCTCAATGCCCGGATCGGGGAGTTCTGGGGCGCGTTTGACGCTATGCCCGACTGGGAGGTCAACCAGGGACTTACCGCGCGCGAACTGGGCAGTCAAGCGCGCTGGATCCAGCCGGGACTCCATGCCCCCGGCATCGTGATGGCGCGCTTCAACTACGCCTTCGATCCCCACACCGTAGAGACGTTGAAGTACTTGTCGGTGCCCGGAATCGACCCGGAAAATCCCCTCGCGCTAATCGACGCCGGCGAAGCAGCCATAGAGGCCGCGGGCGTCGAACTGCACAGCTTCACCGCACCCGGCGACGGCCACGGGATCCTCGAATTCGAATCGTTCTACGAACTCGAAGTCAACGGCGTCCGCCTCGTCGACTGGCTCCAGGCCCTACTCGACAACAAACCCCTCGGCGACGTCCACTGCGACCCCTGCGCCGAATGACCACCCGCACTCCATCTGCGAACAAGCGCTTGACCTCAAAGCTGCTTCAGAAGACGCTTGTTAACCGCGAACACGATCAGGACCGCGGTGCTAGATACGAGTCCGGTCAGAAACTTTTCGCCCGGGATCTCGACGAACTGAGAGATGTACCCCAAAAAATACCCAACAAGGGAGCCATAGAAAACCACGATCAAAACGTCGATCATCAGTATTCTCGGTGAAGGCCATCGCATCTATCGGCTTTCAATCTGTGAAAACCTGTGTAATCTGTGGGCAGGCTCTTCATCTGCGCCAATCTGCGACATCTGCGGATAAGCGCTTGACCTTAAAGCGTCTTCAAATACTCCATCACCGCGACCTTCTCCTCCTCCGTCAATTCGTCATCCGGAAAGGTATGCCCCGCCGCGCTGTTTCCGGGGTTCGCCGTGTTGTAGTACATCCGCCGCACGCGCGAGTTCACGTCCTGCGGCACCGCGTCGAATGTCTCGATCTGCAGGCCGACCTTCTCCTGGTCGTACCCGTACTCGTCCCGCTTCCACACCGCCGGACGCTCGTCCACGTTGAACAGGTGGTACAGCGTCGGCACGCTCCCGTTGTGCAGGTACGGTGCGCTCGCCCAGATCCCGTCCAGCCGCTGGCCCATGTAGCCTTCCGACTCCAAATCCAGCGGATGCTGACCCTCGTATTGCAACCAGCCCTCGTTCGACAGTTCCCGGCGATCTTCCGGTACCGCCGTCCGCCGGATTGGGTCCGTCCCAATCTCGTCGATCGGCACTTTCTTGTTCGGGAACGTCCAGTTCGCGCCATACGTCCCGTGGCACTTCTTGCAATTCTCCTCGAACGCCGCCTGGCCCTTCGCCGCCAGCGCGTGGTCGATCTCGAACGGATACTTCGGCGGTTCCAGCGACTTGATGTACGCCTGGATGTGCACAAAATTCGGCTCGAACGATTTGAACTGCGCGTCCGTGTAAATCGGCGACATCGCAAACGGCATCAGTTGCCGCGGCGTCTTCGG
>CAYUZD010000277.1:0-4773 GCA_964449475.1 uncultured Nitrospirales bacterium | reverse complement strand
ACTACCGCGGCACCACCACCCTCATCCTCGCCACCGACCACGGCCGCGGCGATCCGCCGGACGACTGGCGCCACCATTCCGCACGCATCGCCGGCTCCGAAAACGTCTGGATGGCCTTCCTCGGACCCGATACCCCCGCCACCGGCGAATGGACCAACACCCCGCCCGTCACCCAATCCCAGATCGCCGCCACCCTCGCCGCGTTCCTCGGCCACAACTTCAACGCCGCCCAACCCAAAGCCGGCCAACCCATCCCCCAAGTGATCGCCGAATCACGCTGAACCCGCCGAATCGCGCTTCATAGGCCCTATAAGTCCAATAGGTCCTATCTCACTCCTCTAAACCGTCCCGCCCTTCGCCACCATCGCGCCCCGTCACTTCCCCCGAACCCGCGCCAACTGCGTCTCAAAATCCTCCTCCGTCGCCAACGGATCCCCAAACCCCGTCCAGTCCACCGCCCGCCACACCCGCACCTTCCCCGCACCCGACGTCGTCACAATCCCGCGGCCGTCCGGACTCCACCCAATCGAGTACAGCTGCTCGCCCGTGTCCAGCCGCAACTCAGTCAAAAGATTCCCCCGCAGGTCCCAAACCCGGCTCACATTGTCCAGACTCGACGTCAACACCCGCAGCCCGTCCGGACTGAACGCCACTCCGTTCACCAACCCGGCATGACCCGAAAACGACGCCACTTTCTCCCCCGAGTCCACCCGATACACCCCCGCCGAACCATCCACATTCCCCAACCCCAGCAGCGTACCGTCCGGAGAAAAGTCCGCCGTAAACACCCCGCCTCCCTCTCCCTTAATAACGTCAATCGATTCGCCGGTCGCGCCGTCCCACAACCGCGCCGTACCGTCCGAAGACGTCGTCACAATGCGCGAACCGTCCGGGCTGAACCGCCGATCCACAATCTGCCCCTCATGGCCCCGGAGCTCCGCCACGATCGCGCCCGTCTCCGCGTCGAACAGCGTGATGAACGTCTCCTGATACGGAAGATTGAGCACGAACCGCCCGTCCGGACTGAATCCGTTCTTGTAGCTCCACTCCTGTTCATTCCGAAATACGCGTTCGACCTCGCCCGACGGAACACGCTTCAGCGTGATCTCCCCGCGTCCCGTCGCAAACAACACCCGGCTCCCGTCCGCCGAAAACGCCCTCCAGTCCCCAAGCAAATTCGAACTCACCCGCACCGCCGGGCCGCGCACGCCGCCCGCAAACGTCGCCGGCAGGTTTCCACGCGTCTCGAGAAGCATTTCGCCGCTCGCCACGTCCCACACGCGCGCAAAATCGTCATACCCAAACGTGTTCAGGTACCGCCCGTCCGGACTAAAAACCACCGTCGTTATCTCGCCCTGGTGCGCCTTGAACTTCCGAATCGGTTCGAGTGTGTCCGAATTCATCAGCGCCACGGTGCCATCGAATCCCGCCGACACCAGCAGCGCCCCATTCGGCGAATAGCGCGCGACATATGCCGCGTCGTCATGCTGTTGCGCCACGTCTTCCGGCGCCGCGGACTGGCTCGCCGGAGCGTAAATCCGGACCGATCCGTCCGCGTCCGGCAACGCGATCAGCGTGCCCGGCTGGTTCACCGCGCCCGGATAAAAACCGGTGAGTGCGGTCGTACGAATCGGGTGCGTGTCAGTTTGATTGCCTTGGACAAACAGCTTCCACACCAACTCCTCGCCGCGATACACGAGCATTGATCCGTCCGGTGAATAAATCATCGGATTATTGAGGGCGGATACGCCGAACGATCCCGATCGGTGTTCGTCGCCCGTCTCTGTGCTCCACGTCATCATGCTGTTTAACTCCGGTGACCAACTCGCCACGAACCCGCCGTCGGGGCTGAACCGGCCAACGCCAAACGATTCCGCTTTCCGGCCCCGGATCCGCCGGATAATCGAATTCTCCGCGTAGTCCCACTCCACGACTTCGTTGTCGGGAAACGTCACCATCAAACGCGTCGAATCCGCGAGGAATACCGCATCCGGCACAAATTCCATTACGGCTGGGAGCGGGACCTCCAAGGCAGCCAGGCGCGAACCCGTCGCCACGTCCCAGACCACATACATGCGATCGAGGCCCGCCGACACCAACTTCGTCCCGTTCGCGTTGAAGGTATGAGGTGCCGCACTGTTGGTATGTCCCGTGAGTTCGCGAACCAGCGCGCCGGTATTCAAATCCCACAACGCCAGTGGGCCCGTGCCGTGGATCGTGGCCAGAATCCGGCCCGCCGGATCGATGCTCCCGACATAGTCCAACGACGCCGGAGGAAGCGGGACCCGAAGCAGTTCCTTCGCCGTGGCAATGTCCCAAACCCGAAACGTCCGGTCGAGCGACACCGTAATGATCCGCGAACCGTCCGGATGAAAAATCGCACTCGACACCCGGCTACTGTGACCCACCAGCGTCGACACCAGCCGCGGCGCCGCGTCGAACCAAATCTCCGCCGCCGTCTTGCCCGCCGGCGCCTCCGGAATCCCCGTCTCCTGCTTGCCCACCGGCGGCCACGCCCGGTTCACCAAATAACCCCATTCCCAATCGCGATACGCCGCCGGCATCGTCTTCAAAATCGACTGCGCCGATACGACATTCCCCTGCTCCAGCATCGTCGCCGCCAGCCGCGTGCTCGCCACGTATTGGCCCTGTTCGGCCTCCGCACGCAAAACGACCGCCTCGTTTCGCTGTCGCTCCGCTTCCGCCCGCGCGGCCTCCGCCGCCGCCGCGCTCTCGCCCGCCCGCTCCGAAGCCGCCTCCGCCAGTTCCTTCTGCCGGTTCGCCTCGTCCACCAAGCGCGTCTGCTGAAACGCGAACCCGAGGATCAACAACGTCACAATCGGCCCGACCACCGTCGAACCCACCAGCAACCGCCGCCGCCGCGCACCCGCCCGCCGCTTGCGCAACGCCTCCCGCCGCGCCGTCAATCCCCGCAACCGTTCCGCCAATTGATCAGCGCTCTTCAGCCGCCGCGCCGGATCCCCATCGATGCACAACCCAATGTCTTCACGCAGCAGCTCATCGTCAACGCCACGCTCCCAACCCGGCGCGATGCCCCGCGCAAGATCGCCAATCACCATCTGATACAGCACCACGCCCAGCGAATAGATATCGCTCAGCGTCGTGCCCGCCTTCCCCTCCACAATCTCCGGCGCCATGTACAACCGCGTGCCCGCGCCCGATCCCGAATCCGACGAACTCGACCGCACCAGCGTCTGCGTCAGCCCCGCCGACGTGATCCCCTGCGCCGCCAGCGCGCCCATGTCCGTAATCAGCCCAATCCCGAAGTCCGTCAGCGACGCCCGCGGCGTGCCCTTCCCCGCCACCTCGCTGATCAGAATGTTCGCCGGCTTGATGTCCTTGTGCAGCACCCCCACGCTGTGCGCCGCCCCCAGCGCCACCCCCACCTGCGCCACAATCTCCAGCCGCGTCGACAGCGGAATCCGGTCCAGCCCGCCATGCCGCCCCGACCAATCCCGAAGGTCCCCGCCTTCCGTATACTCCGACTCCAGGAAATACGGCGCGCGCTCAAACTCCCAATCGACAATTTGCGCGATATCGTCCCGGTGCCCCAGCGATTCCTTCAACAACCGGAACAGCACCACCTCGCGCTTCAACCCGCGCACACGCTCCGGCTCGTAACAAAACTTGAAGACCCGTTTCGCCTTCGTCTTCGCATGAATCGCCAGCCACACCTCGCCGTAGCCGCCCTCGCCCAGCCGATCCTCCAGGATCCAGTGCTCCCGCCGCGGCACAGGCAGCCCCACCGCCGGACGCCACCCCAGCGTGTCCTCCTCCGTCGGCGTAACCGCCCGATGCGCCTTCTCAGAACCTGACGGCGGCGCCAGCGGCGACACACCATCGATCCCCGCCTCGCAAATCTCCAGCGGGTCGTCAAACCCCTTCAGCTCATACGCCCCATGCGCCAGCCAGACGATCGTCGCCCCCAGATCGTCCCCACGAAGCCGCTGCCGGACGCTGTTGAACACCGCCGACGACATCAGCACCTGCAACGGCTGCGCCAGCGACGAAATCCGCGCGGCGAGGTCCACCGCCAACCCTTCCACCCGCGGCGCCGCCGTCCCCGCCGTCTCCGTCACTTCCCCAATGTGCACGCCAACGCGAACGCCCGGCAGGTCACGCTCCACCGCATGCGCCTGCTGCAACGTCAACCCGAACAGCACCGCCGGACTCGACGTCTCAAACGTCAGAAAACACCCGTCCCCCGCCCAATCAATGATCCGCCCGCCATGCCGCGCCGCCAACCGCTCCACAAGCGCCCGGTGCCGCCCAATCAGCCCAGACACCGCATGATCGCCCAACTCCGTCTTAAGCGCAGTCGACCCCGCCAAGTCCGTAAAGACCAGCGTCAACGTCCGCGCATGCGATGCAGTATTCGGTTCGCTCATTCATGTCCTTGCGCGAAGCGCCAACGGTTTTTCTTTGATTACTCTCTTTTTTCCCAAAAAGAAAGTAAGTCAGACGGTCCCGCCCTTCGCCACCATCGCGCCGCCGTCCACCACCATGATTTCACCCGTCACATACGACGCCTCGTCCGACGCCAGGTACAACGCCATGAACCCCACCTCGCGCGGATCTGCGATCCGCGGAATAGGCTGTGTCCGCTCCACCGATTTCACACGCTCAGGATTCTCATGGAAAAACGAACTGAAATCCGTCTTGATCAATCCCGGCGCGATCGCGTTCACCCGCACCCCGTGCTGGCCAAACTCCTGCGCCCAGCTCTTCGTCATCATGATCAGCCCCGCCTTC
>CAYUZD010000276.1:0-4774 GCA_964449475.1 uncultured Nitrospirales bacterium | reverse complement strand
GGATCGGGCCGCTGATCGGCAAGCGGACGTGGGGCGGGCTGATCGGCGTGTCGCAATTCCCGGTGTTGATGGACGGCGGGACGACGACAGCGCCGAGCTTCGCGATTTACTCGACGGACATCGATAACCCGCAGTGGATTGTCGAGAACGAAGGCGTCGCTCCGGACATTGAGGTCGATGTCGATCCTCAGGATGTGGCGGCGGGCCGGGACCCGCAGCTCGAGCGCGCCGTGGCGGAATGCCTGCGGCTGCTCGAGGCGAATCCCCAGCAGATCGCGCCGCGGCCCGCGCCGATTGATCGGGTGAGTAGGTAGCCGTGGGCGAAATCGAGTCGTGGACTTTCATCTCCGCGCTGGCGTTGTCCGGCGGGATGGCGCTCGTGCCCGTGGTGATGGCGGTGTTCGCGTTCCGGCTCTGGCGCGCGACGGCGATGCCGGGGTCGCTTCCGTTGTTGCTTGGGCTGGCGGGAACGTGCCTCACACGACTTGTCTCGTGGATTCTGCAATGGGAAATTCAGAATGTGATGGAGAACGACGGGGCCGGCGTTCCGCAGTGGTATCCGATCGTTGCGCAGGGTGTCGGCTTTCTGATGTTCGTCGCGCAGATCATCACGCTGGTCGGATTCGTCACGGTTTGCGAGTACGTGATTCGGACGCATCGTACGAGATCCACTTGACGCGAGCGAGTGCGCACGGGCAAGCGCGGAAAGGAGTAGCGGCATGGCGACCGATCCGATTTGCGGCATGACGGTGGACGAAAAGACGGCGCGAAGCGTGGAGCGCGACGGAACCACGTTCTACTTCTGCAGTGAGTCCTGCCGCAAGAAATTCACCGAACGGCCGCCGCAGGAGGCACCGCGAACCGGCCACGAGCACGGCGAACATCACCCGCACGCGGCACACGCCCACGATCACGGTGTACCGTCGGCGCAGGCGTCGGAGCCGAAGGCCACGGCTGCGAAGATGCTCTACACGTGTCCCATGCATCCGGAAATTGTCCGGGACCGGCCAGGGGCGTGTCCGAAATGCGGGATGGCGCTCGAGCCGATGACGGTCTCCGCCACGGAAAGCGAGGAAGAGTCCGCGGAACTGAACGACATGATGCGGCGGTTCTGGGTATCGACTGTGCTGACGCTTCCCCTGGTCGTGCTCACCATGGGGCACGTTGTTGGGCTCGAGATTGAATCGATCATCTCGCCGCAGATCGGCGGGTGGGTCCAGTTCGCGTTCGCGACGCCCGTGGTGCTGTGGGGCGGCTGGCCGTTCTTCGTGCGCGGCGCGGCATCGGTGAAGACGCTGAACCTGAACATGTTCACGTTGATTGCGCTGGGGACGGGCGTGGCGTGGGTGTACAGCGTGATTGCCGTGGCCGTGCCCGAGGCGTTTCCGGCGGCGTTCCGCGGAGCGCACGGCGAAGTCGGACTGTACTTCGAGGCCGCAGCCGTGATCGTGACGTTGGTATTGCTGGGCCAAGTGCTCGAACTGCGCGCGCGCCGGAGCACGAGCGGCGCGATTCGGGCGCTGCTGGGTCTGGCCGCGAAGACCGCGCGGCGCATTGGACCGGACGGCAGCGAATCGGACGTGGCGATCGAGGACGTGCAGGCCGGAGACCGGCTGCGGGTGCGGCCGGGCGAGAAGGTGCCGGTGGACGGCCGCGTGATCGAAGGTCGGACGGCGATCGACGAGTCGATGATCACTGGCGAACCGATTCCCGTGGAAAAGAACCCCGGCGACCGCGTAATTGGCGCAACGATCAACCAGACGGGCGGCGTGATCATCGAGGCCGAACGGGTGGGTCAGGAAACGATGCTGGCGCAGATCGTGCAGATGGTGGCCGAGGCGCAACGGAGCCGGGCACCGATCCAGCGGCTGGCGGACGTGATCTCGATGTACTTCGTGCCGGCAGTCGTGTTGATCGCGATCGGGACGTTCGTGGTGTGGTCAGTGTGGGGCCCGGAGCCGGCGATGACGTTCGGCCTGATGAACGCCGTGGCGGTGCTGATCATTGCGTGCCCGTGCGCGCTGGGGCTGGACAAGCCCATGTCGATCATGGTGGGCGTCGGGCGCGGCGCGCAGGTGGGTGTGTTAATCAAGGACGCCGCGGCGCTGGAGGTCCTGGAGAAGGTAGACACGCTGGTCGTGGACAAGACGGGCACACTTACGGAGGGTAAACCGCGCCTCGTGACGGTTGAGCCGGTAGCAGGAGGCGATGCGGACGAATTCCTGCGCCTCGCGGCCAGCCTTGAGCGTGCGAGCGAACATCCGTTGGCGGCGGCCATCGTGGCGGGCGCGGCCGAACGGAAGCTGACCCTCGCCGATGTGACGGACTTCGAGTCGTTCTCCGGCAAGGGGGTGCGCGGTTCCGTGCAGGGCCGCGCCGTCGCGCTGGGGAACACGAAACTGATGACGTTCCTCGGCGCGAGTGTCGAAGGCTCTGCGTCGCGATCCGAGACACTTCAGCGGGAGGGTCAGACGGTGATGTACGTCGCGATCGACGGGCGCTACGCTGGAATGATTGGCGTGGCCGATCCGATTAAGGCGTCGACGTTCGAGGCGGTCGCCGGACTTCATAAGGAAGGCATTCGCGTGATCATGCTCACCGGGGACAGCCGGGCGACGGCGGACGCGGTGGCGCGTACGTTGAAGATCGACGAGGTGATCGCGGAGGTGCTTCCGGAGCAGAAGAGTGAGACGGTCAAGCGGCTGCAGGGCGAGGGGCGGGTCGTCGCGATGGCGGGCGACGGCATCAACGATGCCCCGGCGCTCGCGCTGGCACAGGTTGGCATCGCCATGGGGACCGGAACCGATGTCGCAATGCAGAGTGCGGGTGTGACGTTGCTGAAGGGCGATCTCCGCGGCGTTCTCATGGCGCGCCGCCTGAGCCGACATGCGATGTCGAACATCCGCCAGAACCTCGTGTTCGCGTTCGGGTACAACATGCTGGGCGTGCCGATCGCCGCGGGAATTCTGTATCCCGTGTTCGGGACGCTGTTGAGTCCGATCTTTGCCGCCGCGGCAATGAGCCTGAGTTCCGTATCGGTTGTGGGCAACGCGCTTCGACTCAGGCGCGTACAGTTGTAGAACCGGATCCCGTGCACTGGTCGTCGTGCTGCGGATGGCCAGACCTTGATGCGTGCCGCTCGATGCGCCAAGAACTTCTCCTGAAACCGGGGACGGTTGTTGCGCGTTCGGGGATGGAAGGGGCAGCCGGCGGGCGGGTTCACAAAGGTTGGCGGGTCGCCCTGCGGCAGGATGCGATGATTGCATGCCGGGGACGTCGCCCGGGCACCATTCGGATGATGAAATTCGTCATCCCGCTCACTCTGCTTCGCGTGTGAACACAAAGTAGGCTTCACGGCGGAACGAGGTGAAGCACAGGAGATCGCTGGAGAGGTAGAAGTCCGTTGTGGCGTCGGCAATCAGGCCCGGGACGCCTTCGTATGTGTACCCGAGTACGAGGTGGCGCGACGACATGAGCCGGAATTCGCCGGTGTCGCTCGGTTCCAGATCATCGTCGCTGTGGGACAACCGCTGGCTCCAATTCGAATGGAACGTGCCGTCGGAGTCGAACCGTACGGTTACGTCCGGGATCTCTTCGATCGCGTTTCCTCCAACCACGCGAAACGCGGAGCCGCGAAACACGCCCTTCGTCAGTTGTGCGAATTCCGCCGGCTGCTCGGCGTGCGGCGCGGAACCGTCCAGCGTCACCGCGATGTGCGAGCCGATATTCGAGGAGAACGCGGTGAAATGCAGCGTCGTGCCGTCGAGTTCCCAATCGAAGAACGGCATCGCGCTCGCGTCGCCGTAGTCGCTGCCGCCTACGCCGGCGGTCAGGAACAGCAGGCCGTTTTGGTCGACGGAGGCGGATCCGCGGTAGTAGCTGAATGGAAAGACCGAGACCTGGGTGCCGGGCTTCTTCCATTCCGGCAGAAACGTGCCCAGGTCGGTCAGCGTCAGCGTGAATTCGGCCGACGCCATCGGATCGGATTGTCGAACCGGATCGACCGGGATCGCAGAACCTTTGTACACGCCGACGAAGTCCGGAAGTTCGTACGGGCGCGCGTCGGGCGCGACCGATCCCCGCTTGCGCGCGACGATGAACGCCGAGGCCGACGCGTCGTGGAACGAGAGCAGGCCGTCGCGGCAGGAGGTCGCCACGGTCGTGACGGCGGAGCCCGCTGCGAGGATGAGCTGTGACGGACTGACCACGCGATAGGCGCCGATGAACGGCGGCGCGCCCTCCGCGGCGAGCGTCGTATCCAACTTGCCGTAGAAACCGGGACGCCCGGTCGTCAGCGCGAGCAGGTTGGTCGCGAACGTGCCATCGCGCTTGAATTCGAGCACGATGTCGAGCGGAGGCGCGACGGAGAAGTTCGCGCCGTAGGCCTTTGCGTCGTATTCGCCGACGATGTCCTCCACGAATGTCTCGCTGTGTTGTACGCGTTGATGTTTCCAGAATTCGACGACCCGTGCGCTGCCGGGACTTGGCAATGCCCGAGCGCGTTGCATCGCTTCGGCTTCGCGCGTGGCGGCGTCATTCTGGGCAGACGCGTGTAGGGCGCTGAGTACGATCGAAATGCAGGCGATGCATCGCGCGGTCAAGAGTCGTTCCTTTCGAAACGCCTGGCGTAAGGGTACACCTCCGCTGGACCGAGGGTCGCTCTCCGGCACGGGCGGGCCGCCCGTGCTACGGATGCCTAGACTTTGATGCATGCGGCGTTGTGCGCGGAGAACTTCTCCTGCAACGGAGGGACGGTGGTTGCGCATTCGGGGGT
>CAYUZD010000275.1:3410-4774 GCA_964449475.1 uncultured Nitrospirales bacterium | reverse complement strand
CTGCGCAGCGCGATCGAGTTCGCCGTGTTCCCGTCGCTGCTGCTGATGCTGACGCTGTTCCGGCTCAGTCTGAACGTCGCCTCGACGCGCCTGATCCTCGCGAACGCCGATGCCGGGCGCGTGATCGACGCGTTCGGCGGATTCGTCACCGCCGGCAGCCCCGTGGTTGGGTTCATCATCTTCGCGATCCTCGTCATCATCCAGTTCGTGGTGATCACGCGCGGCGCGGGCCGCATCTCGGAAGTGGCCGCGCGGTTTACCTTGGACGCGATGCCCGGGAAGCAGATGGGCGTTGACGCGGATCTCAACGCCGGCCTCATCACCGAGGCGGAGGCGCGCCAGCGGCGCTCTCGCATCGAGCGCGAGGCGGATTTCTACGGAGCCATGGACGGCGCGACGAAATTCGTCCGCGGCGACGCGATCGCGGGCATCATCATCACGCTGGTCAATATCATCGGCGGGTTGATCATCGGCGTCGCGATGCGGGGCATGGGGTTCGCCGAGGCCGCCGAGACCTATACGCGGCTGACCGTCGGCGACGGTCTCGTCTCGCAAATTCCCGCGCTCATCATCTCCGTGGGCGCCGCGATGATCGTGACGCGCGCGACGTCGGAGGACAACCTCGGCTCGGACATCGGCGAGCAGGTCACGCGGTACCCACGCGCGCTTTTGGTGAGCGCCGTGATGCTCGCGCTGTTCGGCATCGTGCCGGGCATGCCGACGGTTCCGTTCCTAATCGTCGCGGCGCTGGTCGCGTATGCCGGCTACCAGTCGCAGCAGCTCGGCGCGCGCCGCGAGGCGTTCGCCGCTGCCGCGCAACAGGCCGCCGCCGCGCCCGCCAAGGAGGCCGCGCCGCGCACGGAGGACTATCTCGCGGTCGATCCGCTCAAGATCGAGCTTGGCTACGGCCTCATCGGGCTGGCGGACAAGAAACAGGGCGGCGACCTGCTCACGCGCATCCAGATCCTGCGCCAGCAGATCGCGAGCAAGCACGGGTTCATCGTCCCCGTTATCCGCATCGTGGACAACATGCGCCTGCGGCCGAACGAGTACCGCGTGCTGCTGCGCGAATCCGAGATCGCGCGGTTCGAGATGTTTCCCGACCAGTACCTCGCGATGAATCCGGGCCTGGCGCGCGGCGAAATCGAGGGCACGCAAACGAAGGAGCCCGCGTTCGGCCTGCAGGCGGTCTGGGTCACGCGGCAAAACCGCGACCGCGCCGAGCGCATGGGCTACACCATCGTCGAGCCGTCCGCCGTGCTCGCGACGCACCTGACGGAGCTCATCCTCGCGCACGCGGACGAACTCGTCACGCGCGAGGACGTGCAGTCGCTCGTGAACAATCTCAAGACGACGGCGAAGAC
>CAYUZD010000275.1:0-3310 GCA_964449475.1 uncultured Nitrospirales bacterium | reverse complement strand
TCCTACAACGAGATCGACCCGGCCGTGCGGCTCACGAACGAAGGATCCGTCGCGCCATGACGCCCGGCATCGCGAATTCGCCCCCGCTCGGCTATCATAGTGCGCAGGGGACGGCGGGATGATCCCGATGCGCCAGCGCTTCCACAAGTTCCGCGCGAGCACGCTCGACGACGCCTACGCCGCAATGCGCCGGTCGCTCGGCGAGGAGGCCATCGTCGTGCGCACGGCCACCGTGCCCGAGGGCGGCTGGCTAGGTCGCGTGCTGGGGCAGAAGGCCGTCGAGCTGACGGCGTCCGTCACCGTCGAGGACGACCCCGCGCTGACCCGCTCGCGGACGATCACGCCGCTTGAACGCAAGTATCAATCCGCGCGCACGGTGAACGACGCCAGCGTCGCGCCTGTCGGGAGCGACGACCGCGTCCGCGAGACGGTGGCGTTTTTCCGCAAGATCGTCAGCGACGCGCAGCAACGCGCCGGCATTGCCGCGCCCGACCTCGAACGCGCCGCCACCGCGCCGACCGGCGCGCCGACGCCGCCGATCGCGCCGGGGAACGCCGTGCCCGCCGAAGTGATCCCGTTGTCGGCGCCGAAACGGCCCGAACCCGCGCCGCTCGACGCGGACGAGCTGCGCCACAGCCTGACCGAGATGCGCGAGATGCTCGGCGTGCTGTATGCCGAAATGCCCGGGGCGGGACTGCAGCCGGAGTTCGTGCCGCACTACCAGATGCTGCTCAGCCACGGCGTCTCGCGCAAACGCGCGGCCGCGTTGGTGCACTCGGCCGCGAGCCGCGGCGACCTGCGCGCGTTCCGCAGCCCGCGCGTGTTCCTCGAACGGCTCAAGATGGAGATCCGCCGCGACCTGACCGTCACGGGCGGGATCGCGGTCGAGGCCGGCAAACGCAAGATCGTCGCGCTCGTCGGCGCGACGGGCGTCGGCAAGACGACGAATCTCGCGAAACTCGGTGCGCTATATTCCGTGCAGGAACGCGTGCGCGTCGGCGTGATCACGACGGACACGTACCGCGTCGCGGCGACGGACCAGCTCGAGGTCTACGCCGGGATCATCGACGTGACGATGCACATTGTGCACGACGCGGCGGAAATGCGCGCGGCGCTGAAGGCGTTCGCGGACCGCGACCTCGTGCTCATCGACACGGCGGGCGGCAGTCCGTTCAACCGCGCGCAGATGACCGAGATCCGCGAACTCATCGACGCGGCGAAGCCCGACGAGGTGCACCTGCTCGTGTCGGCGAACGTCGCGCTCGAGGATGCGCGCGACGTGATCACGCACTTCTCCATTCTGAAGCCAACGGCGCTGTTTTTCACGAAACTCGACGAAACGCGGCGATACGGCCCGCTGTACAGCCTTGCGGCGGAGTCGGGCCTGCCGATTAGCTACTTGAGCGTGGGGCAGAACGTGCCGGACGACATCCTGCCGGCCAGTCCGGGTACAATTGCGAAGCTCGTCGTAGAAGGTGGGGATTCCCTTGGCGGAACAAGCACAGAGCCTGCGTGATTTCGTGAAGAAGAACCAGGGCCTTGCGCGCGTCATCGCGGTGACGAGCGGCAAGGGCGGCGTCGGCAAATCGAGCACGAGCGTCAACCTTTCGATCGCGCTCGCGCAGCGCGGCCAGCGCGTCATTTTGCTGGACGCCGACCTCGGTCTCGCGAACGTCGAAGTGCTGCTCGGCCTCAATTCGCTCTACAACCTGCAGCACGTCATCCTCGGCGAAAAATCCATGCCGCAGATCCTTGTCGAGGGGCCCGGCGGCATCAATGTTGTGCCGGGCACGTCGGGCCTCGCGAAACTCGCCGACCTCAACGAAGCCGGCCGGCAGAACATCATGGCCGGCCTGCGCCAGGTGCAGGAACGCGCCGACTTCATCATCATCGACACGATGGCCGGTATCGGCCGCAGCGTGATGTCGTTCGTGCTCGCGGCGGACGAGGTGCTGCTCGTCTGCGCGCCGGAACCGTCCGCCATCGTGGACGCGTACGCGCTGCTGAAGACCGTCTACCAGCGGCGCGACGACGCCATCGTCCGGCTCATCACAAACATGGTCGTGAACAAGAAACAGGCGTCGCTGGTGTACTCGAAGCTGAGCAACGCCGCGCAGCAGTACCTCGGCCGCAAGCTGTCCTACCTCGGCATGATCCCGCGCGATCCGCATGTCTCGCAGGCCGTCATGCAGAGCCACCCCTACCTGCTCCGGTACCCCGCCGCGCCGGCGTCGAAGAGCGTCATCGACATCGCGGATCGCCTGATCACGCAGCGCCAGGTCACCCCCGGCACCGAGAGTTTCCTGCGCCGCTTCGCTCAGTCCATCGGCCTCAGCGGCAACGCGCAATCGGCCTAGTTCGCGGCGATTTCGCGCATCCAGCCCGTCGTCACGTCGATGATCGATGGGTTGAACGGCCCCATCATTCCGTTGACCATGCTGTCGCCCATGTCGAAGGCCTGGTCGAACCCGTGGCCGATGTTTTGCATCTCGACGAACCGCGCGTGCGTCTTCCCGGCGTCGTTGACGGTCTGCGCGAGCACGAGATGGTCGCCGCGGCTGGCGGGGAAGTCCGCCGTGCCCCAGAGCGAGAGCACCGGCGCGTTCACCTGCGCCCACGGCGCGGGCAGGCCGACGTCGTCCAGTTCGTGCCAGAAGGTATAGTGCCGGCCGAAGATGTGGGTCGCGTCCGCCTGCCGCAGGCGCATGAACCCGCGGAGGTGCGGCGCGCGTTCCTCGATCTGCGCAGGAGTCAGCCGCTCGCCGAAGAACAGGTCGATGAACTCGTCCGCGCGCGCCATCTCGCGCTCGAGCGCCGTGCCCGTGAACCCGTTCATCGGAAGCTGCCGCGCGTCGTTCTCGTGGAAGTACTGCGGGATCGGCACGGCAATCGTGCCGTAGACGATGATGCCGCGCACGGGAATCGATCGCGCGACCAGCGGCGCAAACACGCCGCCCATGCTGTGGCCGAACAGGAACACGCGCTGCGGGTCAATGCCCGGCTGCGCGAGCAGCCACTGGACGCCGGCCTCATAGCCGAGCAATTCGGTCTGCAGCCCGATCTCGATGCACGCGGGGCCTTGGCTGTCGCCTATGCCCGGCTTCTCGATACGCATCACGGCGAAGCCTGCGCGCGTCCATTCCGACGTCAGGTGACGGATGCGGTCGTCGGGCTGCAGCGGCGCCTCGATCGTGCTGCAACTCACGCCCTGCAGGAACGCGACCGCCGGGTGCGGGCCCTCCCCGCGCGGCACGGTCAGAATCACGCGCTGTTTCCAGCCGTTCACTTCGACCGCGTCGTAGCGCGTGTC
>CAYUZD010000274.1:0-4777 GCA_964449475.1 uncultured Nitrospirales bacterium | reverse complement strand
ACCAGTTCTTCAGGCCCATCGACGCGTGGCAGAGATTGTGGTCCTTCACCGGCGAGATGCCGATCACCTTGTCCACGTTCGTGAACGGGCGGTGGAAGAACGACCAGTTCTCGATCAGTTGCGCGCCGGGTGTGTTGAGAATGCGGAACGCGTTGCTGTCCGGCAGATAGATGCGCCCGCCAGCGTTGCCCGCCGCCTGGTCGATCTTCGCCTTGCGGAAACAGTCCGGCGGTGACTCGATCGGGTTGTCCGCCACGCGCACTTCCTGCGCACCCGCGGCGAACACAATACGGATCATTTCCTCGACGATGGTCGGGTTCGATGTCGCGCCGAGGTTCGGCGAGCGGTCGAAGGCGACGTTCGGCTTGATAAGGACGATGTCGCCTTTCTTGATGAAGTGGGCGATGCCGCCTATTTGGTCGATGGCCGCGTTCATGAGGTTGCGAAGCACTTCAGGCTCAAACTCGAGCGGCTTGCCCTCGGCGTCAAACTTGCGGTCGGCGCGCGCGATGCCGATGTCGGTGACGTTGTTCGGCGCGCGCTCGACGCGGAAATCCGGCAGGCGGAGCGGCTCCGGTTGTTGAGCAAGATAACTGCGGATCCCCGGCTTCTTGCTGTCCCGGAGCGAACCCGGCCAAGTCTCCGGCGCCCACGCGAGGTAGCCCGTCGCGCCCGCGATCCCGGAAGCCGCGGCGATGCGGCCCAAAAAGGCGCGCCGATCCATCGGCTTCTTCTCGTACTCGGGATGCTGTACTGGCTTTTCCCGCTTGGCCATGTTCACGATCCTCCCATCGTCGAACGCCGGAGCGGCCGCAATCGTTGTTCTACGCTGCCTGGTTGAACAACTTCGCGGCCATGTCCTCCAGCGACTGAGATGCATCTTCCACCGTCGGCGCCTGATCGACGCCGAACACGTAACTTCCCGTATGGTCTATCGAGAAGTAGTTCTTGAGGAACGAATGCTGCAGCACAGCCTTCGTGCCTTCCCGGCTCACGACTGTGTAGTCCCACTGGTGCTCTTCGAGGATTTGATCGACGAGCTTGATCGCTTCGTCCTCGCTCGCGGCCTCATGCACGAAATATTTCTCGTTGGTGCCGGGCGTCTTCGCGCCGAACCAGAAGTCTTTCGCGAAGGCGTACTGGAACACGTCCTCCGGACGGTACTCGATACCCGAGAACGGCACGCCGAACTCGTCCGCAAGCAGCGAGAACCCGCGCGGCGTCGTACTCTCGCCGGGCAATGCGTTCGAGAAATCGACGATGACCTTCAGCGCGTGCTGCCGGATCAGTTCGCTTTCCTGGTTGCCGCTGAACTTGAAATAGAACCGGTCAGCGATGCCCAGCGCGCCGACTTCTGTGAGGTAGAGGAACGCATTCCCGTGTTTCTCGACTTCGCTGCCCGCGCTGCGTTGCGCCGCAAAGATGCCAAGCGCATTTTGGAACGAGCCCATGTCGTAAAGCTCGATGTTGACGATGAGGTCCTGGTCCGGCTGTGTGATCCCGAGGAAATGTAGCGAGACGAAGCCGAAAGCCTTGTACTGCGTTTCCTGGCCGTTGATCTTGTCGGCAAGGGTGTCCTTGTTGAAGACTTCGACACGTGAATCGTCCACCCATCCGTCGCTCAGCACCGACGGCGGGAAAATCTTGAGATCGATCGCGGGCCCGGCACCCCCGTCCGCCGCGGCCGCTGCGACTGTCCCCGGCTCGACCCAGCGGTGCAGCGGCGGTTCCCAAAGGTGGTCCTCGACCTGCTGCGCCAGAAGGACTTCCATCGAGATGTCGCGGTCGTCCGGGTTGTAATTGTCCTTCTGCAAGTAGAACCACGCGCCCATCGCGGCAGTGAACAGAATAAAAAAGGCGCTAAACGCCAACTCGGACCGCCCGATATAGTGACGGAAGATCTTACGCGGGCGGTCGGTGAACACCCGGTTCTTGGGATCGACCCGTTTCTTCTTTTTGGCCATTGGCGACTTCCTGACCCTGGTTCCGCTGCCCCGGCGCGGTTCCGTGCACCTACACGTCGCGCAAACTCTTACGTTTCAACCCCCTACACGGGGTCCAGTTCCGGTCAAAGCGCACCGACTGGGACGCCTCGACAGTATAAACGACTGCCGGGCGCGGTTCACCACTAGCCGCATTTCGGGGGCGCGAGAATTCGACCCAATCTCCTGGATCTCTAACGCTATGTCCTACAATGAGTTAACTTGCCGCCCGTCATTACGCTGATCGCCCCAAGATGGTTCATGGCACCGAACCACCCTCTATCCGCGCCAAAATCGTCCCGTCCGGCGATTCGACTATCCCGATCAGCTCGACCCGATTGACGCCGTCCACGAACAACCATTCCGGAATCATCGCCCGCACCCACGCCGGCCCGCGCTGATTGCTGAACAGCACCGCGATTGCCGCCACGCGTCCGCCGAGCGCAATCGCTACCGCGGCCGGCACTTCCGCTCCGCTCTCACCCGTCAGTTGTCCGCTCACATACGCCGGAAGAAACTCCGAATCAAGGTTCACTTCGCCAAAGAACGACGGATTTCGAATCTCCACCTGCACGCCCCGTAGCGGCGTCTCCCGAATATCGAGCGTCTCCACTTCTTTCCCAATGTATTCGTCCCAGCGCGTTTTCGGACGAAAGTTCTCCTCCCGAACCGTCCACGAAGAACGCTCCTCGAGATACCCCGGTGCATCTGCCGCCGTCTCATGCTCCACAAGCATCTCCAAAAAATAGGAATAAAGCTTGTATCGGTTGGTCCGTGGTGGCCCGGCATCCACGAGCGAACGGCCATCCAACAACCGTGGAGGCAATCCTGCCAAGTCCAGCACTGTGGGCAACACATCGATCGACTCCGCATGCACGCTGACTCGATTTCCCTCCGTCGATCCCGATGGCTTGATGAACAACGGAACTTTCACAATGTCCCGCGTGTGCGCATCGTCCCCGACCGTCTTCGACCCGCGCGCGACGACTACCCGATCGCTCTCTCCGGGCCGGAAGCTCACGCCGTGGTCCGCCGTCACTACCAGAAGCGACTCCTCGAAGATCCCCAGATCGACCATACGCTCCATCAGAAGGCCCAGCAGATAGTCCGCATACTGCACCTGCAGCAGGTAACGCTGGCGTGCCAATGCAAGCGGGTACTCTTGCGTGGTGCGCGCACCGTCTTGATCGGTCGGTCTGTCCGATCCGTTGATGCCCACAAAACTCCTGTCCGCGATCGTTTGCGTACCCACCAGATACGCACGGCCGGACGCCAAGAACTGATACTCCTGATGTGGAATGTTCAGATGCAGATAGTGGAATCCGTCCGGACTCTCCGACAGTCCTTCTAACAACGAGGACGCCATCGTTGTCCGAAATTTCGCGCTATCGACAAGGTCTTGCATCTGACGGCCTTCCACCGGAATATCCAACGCCGCCTTGCGGAAGTGCGCAACTCTCCGGTCGATGCTCGGAAGCCAGTCACCGAGTACCTGCCCAAAAAACACGTGCCCCGCCAAGACGGTCACGTCGTCCCAGAACGGCCTCCAGGCCGACGACTGGTCCGGCACTGCGCTGTTGATGCGCGGCGGACACAACCGAGTCAACGTTTCATGCGCGAATACCGGGTATCCCGCCGCGTGGAGCAGCGTAAACGCGTTTTGCGGATAGTCGAGATAGGTCGGCGAAAGTTTCACACGCTCGGGAGGATAACGTCCCGTCAGAATCGCTGGAATAGCTTCCGTCGTAACCTCCGCCACTGCTGTAGCGTCCCGATACCACACACTCTCCGAGACCAACTTTCCGAAGTTCGGGAACCGCGCCGCATCGATCTCACCGGTCTCGTCCAATAACGCCTCAATCCCGAACTCGTCGAAAATGAGCCACACAATCGGAATCCGTTCGTCGTCAGACGGGGACGCCGCAAGCGTCGACTGAGTTGGTTCGCCCCCTTCGAATACGCCCAGGTCCCAGACGAACCACGCCGGGTACACCGCCGCGCCGATCGCCAGCAGCGAAAACACCTCTCGCGCGCCCTTGATACGCCAGTACGCGAACACCGCGAGCGCGCCCGCCGGAAAAGACAACGCCACGCAGACCGGCCCTGGGAGAAACGTCATTCGGTTCAGATTGGGCAGAAACGCAGCCACGGCAAGAACGAACGCCAGGACCCAACCCAAGTTCCGGCCCACCGCACGAGGCAATCGATTCGACAGCGCCACGATCAGCGAGATCGCCGCCGGAAGCCCCAGGCCCGCTACCGCCGCGAACTGCACCATCTGCGCGTTCGTGAGCCCGTGCGCGAAAAAAAACTCCGGACTCCCGGCCAGCACAAGAAACAGCGGTAACGGCAGCGCGAAAGCCGCCAGTCCGAATACGTGGATCGCGCTGAATGCCGGTAGCGGACCGGCTGCCGCGCCCGTCCCGCCGCCTTCGCCGTCACTCTGCATTAAGCGGTTCCCTCAACGCGTCCCCGTGCTCCTCGCCGCGTCCCACCACCGCCGCGATCACGAGGTCCCCGCTCACGTTCACCACCGTCCGGCACATGTCCAGAAACCGGTCCACGCCGAGAATCAACCCGATCCCCTCCGCCGGCACGCCCACCGACTGCATCAAAATCACGATCAGCGGCAAACTCCCGCCCGGCACGCCCGCCGTCCCGATCCCCGCCACGATCGACATCAGCACTACGCCAATCTGTTGCCCCAGCGTCAGGTCCACGTTGTACACTTGCGCCAGGAACAGCACCGTAATGCCCTCGAACAACGCCGTGCCGTTCTGGTTCGCCGTCGCGCC
>CAYUZD010000273.1:0-4839 GCA_964449475.1 uncultured Nitrospirales bacterium | reverse complement strand
TGCCCGTCACGTCCTTCGCGCAAATCAACCGCATCACCAGCCTCTGCGGCGCGAAACTCCCGCCGGACTTCCGCACTGCCCTCCAAAACGACAAAGGCGACGACGAAGCCCAGTACCACGTCGGCGTCGATTACGCGACGGCCCAAGTGGCGGACCTGGTTAGGCAGGGCGTGCCGGGGATTCATTTTTACGTGCTGAATAAGTCGCGAGCGACCACCGAAGTGTTGGGGAAGGTATCGTTGCCACGGTGAGGATGTTCGACGGAAACCTCATCAATTGGTCAGATGAATCGCACCTGGCGTCGTTCCGCGATCGCGAGTTTTCGGATATCAAATGTAGCTACGCTCTCGTCGGCATATTAGCCTTGGGACTTGCTTTGCTATTGTCATGATGCAGCGAACCGACCTGCCAAATAGATATGCCAAGGGGCGAAGTCCTCAATAATTCACGCCTGTGTGTCGGGCTAGCAGGGAACTTCGCGAAATCGAAGAGGCGGCACTCACTGATGCAGTCGTCGCTTCTTGACACAAAATGAATTTTCTGTGAGTATCCTCGTCTATGTATTCAGAATTCTATTTCTAATGAAAAAACTTCGACTGGGAGGATGACCATGAGTTCCACGGGAGCGTTTTCGAAGTACGCTGCGACGGTGATGTTTCTTGTGTGTCTGGGTTCCGGCTTTGCGGACGAAAAAGTTACGGTTCAACTGACCCGACCCGCGGAGCTCAATCTAACTAAATTCACCAAATTAGGAATTGGGGAAATATCCGGTGAGCGAGGCGCCGATGTGGGCGACGGTATGATGGACGCTCTGTTCAAGTCCGGAAAATTTGAAGTCTTGGACAGAACGTACCTAAACCAAATACAGAAAGAACACAATCTCATTTTAGGTACGGGCGATGAATCGGCAGCGAGGGAGCTTGGAAAGTTCATCGGGGCGTCAGCCCTCGTAGTAGGCCGCGCAACTGACGTTCATGACATAACCAACGTCACCTACAAGCAAGTCGAGTATCAGGAGCTGATTAACGGGGTCTGGTACCGGCGAATGAAAAATGTCTATACGCGCGAAACGACGGCATTTATTACGGCAAACCTTCGAATAATCGACGCGACGAATGGTCAAGTTATCGCAACCAAGACCGTTCCTGCTCAACAAACCGCAAAAGTTCAACAAGACTTCTCCGCTCCCGCGTTGATTGATCCGACGAACTTATATCATGGATGCCGAGAACAAATTGTTGAGGCGTTCTCGAGAATGATCGCGCCATATAGCGAGTCAGTCGTATTCGAATTCATGGAGGAACGCAAGTTAGATGAAATGAAACAAGGACTGAATTTCGCCCGCGTAGGCGAATGGACTTTGGCACGAGAGGCGTACGAGTCCGCGTTGAAGACAGCGACTGCCGACAAGAAGATGTCAAAGAATTCCGATACTCTGGCGAAAGTCTACTACAACATTGGTCTTTGTGCACTCCTCGCCAACGACATAGACGCCGCAGAACTAAACCTGAAGCGAGCGATCGGCTTGGACGCGAAGAAACGATACTCCGAGGTTTTCGCCGTCTGTCCTCTGAGGAGAAAAGATATCGATGCGCTCCGGGAGCAGGGTGCCCTGTGAAAGTTACCAGCGGCTACGGGAATACGTAGGGCGAAGCGTAATCCAGCTCAGACCCGCCGCAATTTATGCGTCGAGGGTTTGGCGGACCCTGTGGGTGGCGAGTTCGAGTTTTCGGCGCGTGGTTCGGGGCGGGTTCTTGACCGCGACGTAATCAACTCGGGTGGAGCGGGGGCTGGGAGTTTCCCACGTCTCTGCGTCGAACCGCCCCAGCATCGTCAGCCCCGACGCATTGATCGCCTCCGCGACGTCCTCGTGCGTGTACACCCGCTCGCGCACGTAATGCACTGGCCCGGTGTTCACCCGAATCTCCAGATCCGCCAACTGCGTCGCGCGGTCGTACTTCCCGCTCCACGCCGTGCTGAATCCCCCGTTGTCCTCGGTCCATTCCTTGTTCGCGAAATGCTTCGTCACCATCCGCTCGGTGATCACGTCGAAATAAAACACGCCGCCGTCGGTCAGCACGTCCGCCACCGACCGGAAAGCCGCGCGCAGCCGCTCGTTCTCCAGCAAAAAGTTCACGCTGTCGAACACGCACGTCGCGTAGTTGAAGCGCCGCTCGAACGGCAGCGCCGTCACGTCCGCCGCCGCCACCGCCGGCACATACGGCCCGCTCCGCGATTGCCGCAGCATCCCATGAGACAAATCGATCCCCACGCTCGACCACCCATGCTGAACCAGCCGTTTCAGCAACCGCCCAGTGCCGCATGCAAGGTCCACGTGCCGCACGCGCGCAGACGGCACGAGATCGGCCAGCAGCGACACGACGACCACCCACCGGTCGTAGTCCACCTCGCGCATGATCGCGTCGTAGTGCCGCGAGAGGTTTGCGAACTGGTCCGTCGTCGTCATGCCGGGATTGTCGCGCGCACCCACTCCTCGAACGCCTGCGCGTGCGGGTCGGGCGCGAACCGCGTCTTCACGTAGTGAAACTTCTGCTCGACAACGTACCGCAGCGCCGCGTCGAACCCCTTGTCCCGGAAAATCTCCCGCGCAATCGCCGCCTGACGGTGCGGCCGCCGCGGCTCCGAGAAATCCGCATAGAACAGCGCCCGGCCCACGCGTCCCCACTCCGCCCGGCCCGTCGTGTGCCACCGGATCGCGTCCAGTACCTCCTCGTCCGTCACGCCGAGACTGCGCCGGCATTCCTCTGCCGCCACCGGCCCGTGCAACAGGTTTGGATTGTCCAGGTACTGCGTGACGCCGAACGCCTTCGCGCGCTCCGCCAATTCCGCGGGCTTCATCGCCTTGCACAGATCGTGCAGCAGTCCCGCGGTCACCGCCTGCTCGCGCGTGATCCCCGCGTCGTCCGCCACGTCCAGCATCGTCCGCGCCACCGACACCGTATGCCGGAACGTCTTCTCCGGCAACCGCTCGCGCAGCAGCGCCACGAACTCATCCGCCCGCGGCGTGTCGAAACTCACCGGTTCTTCGACGTACAACTGTCGATCCCGGATCATCGCTTCCACCGGTGCCGAGACCCACCCCGAAATCGGCTCGTTGCGCGCGATCCGGCGACGGACCTCCGTGGACGAGACGTCCGTCTCGTGAAAATCCAGAATCTGGTACTGCCCGTCCATCCACGCTGGCGCCGTCGGGTCCTTCCCGGGCCGCGGCACCACCAGCAGCTTCGCGTGCGCGAGGATCGCCCGCGGATCGCGCCAGCTCGGAAATTCGGCGAACGAATCGTCGCCGATGATCAGAAAAAGTTCCGCACCGGGATGTTCCCGCGCGATCTGCGCCAGTGTGTCGTGCGTGTACGACGGCCCGTCCCGATGAAACTCGGCGTCCGACACCTCGAACCGAAGCTCGCCCGCCGTCGCCGCACGCACCAGCGCCAGCCGATCCTCCGGCGACGCCACCGTGTCGTCCCGCTTGTGCGGCGGTCGCGCCGACACGACAAACAGCACGCGATCCAGCCGCGCCTGCTCCAGCGCCGCGCGCGCCGCCTTCAGGTGCACCACATGAATCGGGTCGAACGTGCCCCCGAAAATGCCGATGCGCTCGCGCCCGCCCATGCGCCGCCGCTACGTGCGGATCTGGCCGTTACCGCGGACGACCCACTTGAGCGAAGTTAATTCCTTCAGCGCCATCGGCCCGCGGCAGTGCAGCTTGCTCGTGCTGATCCCCAGTTCCGCCCCCAGCCCGAACTGGAACCCGTCGTGGAAATATGTCGACGCGTTGACAAACACCGCCGCGCTGTCCACCTCGTCCAGGAACCGCTCCGCCGCCGAGTAACTCTCGGTCACGATCGCGTCGGAATGTTTCGACCCATACTCGTTGATGTGCTCGATTGCGTCCTCGAGCGAATCGACTACCTTGATCGACAGGATCTTGTCGAGGTATTCCGTCCGCCAGTCTTCTTCCGTCGCCGGAACACAGTCGATGATCGCCTGCGTCCGTTCGCACCCGCGCAGTTCGCATTGCGCCGACGCGAAGTCCCGCGCGATGTCCCGCAGGAACCGTTCCGCCACCGCCGCGTCCACGAGCATCGTCTCCATCGCGTTGCACACGCTCGGACGTTGCAATTTCGCGTTCAGGCAAATCGTCTTCGCCATCGCGAGGTCCGCCGTCGCGTGCACATACGTATGGCACACGCCGTCCAGGTGCGCCACGACCGGAATCCGCGCCTCCGCGTAGATCCGCTCAATCAGCGACTTGCCGCCCCGCGGCACGATGATGTCGATGTACTCGCTCAGCTTGAGCAGCTCGCCCACCGCCGCGCGGTCCGTCGTCAGGATAATCTGCACCGCGTGTTCCGGCGCGCCGGCGGCCGTCGCGCCGTCGTTGAACGCCGCCGCGATCGCGATGTTGCTGTGGATCGCCTCCGACCCGCCGCGTAGCACGACCGCGTTGCCCGATTTCAGGCACAACGCCGCCGCGTCCGCCGTCACGTTCGGCCGGCTCTCGTAAATGATCCCCACGACCCCAATCGGCTGCCGAATCTGCGCGATCCGCAACCCGTTCGGACGGATCGTCTGGCTCACGATGTCGCCCACGGGGTCCGGCAGCGCCGCGACCTGCTCCAGCCCCACCGCCATCGCCTCGATCCGGTCCGGCGTCAGCGCCAAACGGTCCAGCAGCGCCTTGGTCAGGCCCCGGTCCCGGCCCGCCGCCAGGTCTTTCTCGTTCGCCGCGCGCAACTCCGACTGCGACGCCCGCAGCCGCTTCGCCGCCTCGATCAGCGCCGCGTCCTTCACCTTGCGGGTGCACGTCCGCAGCGC
>CAYUZD010000272.1:0-4862 GCA_964449475.1 uncultured Nitrospirales bacterium | reverse complement strand
CTCTATATCGAGGGCCGCAGCCGGTCCGGCGCGCGCGTCATGTTCGCCGGCGCCAGCGCCGTCTGTTTCGGCATCGGCTTCTTCGGCAACTGGCTCATCAGCGACGTGAGCCTCGGCCGCGTCGACGCCACGGAAGGCAAGATCTTCACCGTGTCGGACGCGTCCGCGCGGATTCTCTCCGCCGTGGACACGCCGGTGCAGGTCAAGCTCTACATCACGCCGCGTAACGACATGCCGACCGGCCTGACCACGCTCGAGCGCGACATCACGGACAAGCTCGAAGACCTTAAGACCGCGTCGCGCGGCAAGCTGCAATACGAAATCATCAACCTGCGCGTCGAGGAAGCGATCGCGGACGTGCAGCAGGAGGGCGGGCCGGAGGAAGAACCCGCCGACACCGAGGAGGCGCTCGAGAAGCGCCTGCTCGACAAGGGCGTGCAACCCTTCGCCGTCGACGCGATGAGCCAGAACCAAATCACCAGCAAGCTCATCTATTCGAGCATCGGCATCGGCTACAAGGACAAGAACGAGGAAATCCTCCCGCAAATCCTGCCGCAGAACCTGCTCGAACTCGAGTACCGCCTCGTCAGCACCATTTACAAGCTTACGCGCGCCGAGAAGCCCGTCGTCGCGCTGGTCGCGCCGAAGGAGGCGATTAACGTTCCGCCCGAGTTGCGCCGGCTCTATGAACAGATGGGCCAGGCCGTCCCCGAGACGGACGACCCCTACGAGTTCCTCGATCGCATCCTCGATCTCGAGCGGTACGACGTGCGCCGCGTGGATCTCACGCAGGAAAGCCCGCTGCCCGACGAGTACGAGACGCTGGTCATCGTCAATCCGCGCGGGTTCAACGAACGCCAGCGCTGGGAGATCAACCGCGCGCTCCGCTCCGGCAAGTCGGTCATTATGGCCGTGCAGACCTACGAGTGGGACTACAACTCGACCGGCCGCGGCGTGAGTGTCACGGCGCGCGAGGAGAATCCCCAGATAAACCCGCTGCTCGAACACTACGGCGTCAAAGTGTCCGAAGACATCCTGATGGACGTGAACGAGGTGCCGCTCTCGATCCAGACCAGCGCGAACCCGTTGGCGGGCATGATGGGCATGGGTCAGCGCATCAGTCTTCCCATTCAGATGCTGATCAAGGACGGGACGATGGATCGCGACACGTCCATCACGAGCCGTCTCTCGGGAATCTTCTACCTGTGGGGCACTGCGCTCGAACTCAACACCGACAAGCTAGCGCAACTCGGGCTCGACGCGCGCCAGCTCATCTGGAGCACCGAGAACGCGTGGACTTGGCCCAAGACAACCCAGATCACCCAGGAGGCCCTCGATGCGCGCGCGAACCCCGCGGGATCCCTGCCGTTGATGGCCATGATCAGCGGGCAATTCCCCGACGCGTTTGAGGGCCAGGAACGCCCCGCGTGGCCCGTCGCCGAACCGCAGCCGGGACAGTTCCCGCCGCCTCCGCCGCCGGCCGAGGAAGGCCCCGCGCCGGAGATCACGCCCGCGCCGGGCAAGCTCATCCTGCTCGGCTGTTCGGAGATGTTCCGCCGCGACTTCCTGCAGGCGAGCCCGGCCAACCTCGACCTGTTCATGAACAGCGTCGATGCGGTCACGCTCGGCGAGGACCTCGTCAACGTCCGCGGCAAGAAGCCGATCGATCGGCTGATCGAAAATCCGAGACCCCGCGAACAGCAATTCTGGAAACTCATCAACTACGGCCTGTCGAGCGCCGTCATTGCGATCGTGGGCATCGCGGTCGCCGTTGCGCGGCGCCGGTCGCGCGACGCGTACACGATGAAGTTCGCCGCGAACCGCCGGTAGGCCGCGCAGGAGTCCAACGCCATGAAACCGAAACAACTCATCCCGTTGGTCGTGGTGCTGGCCGTGCTGGCCGGATTGGTGTATCTGCGCCAGGCGCAGAACAAGCCCGCGACCATCGAGCAGCAGTACACGCTGCAGACGCTCATGCCCGAAGGCTTCGATGTCGCCTCGCTCACCAAAATCGAGATGTACGCCGGCGCGAAGCCGGACGAGAAGGTCGTGCTCGAGCGCGCGGCCGACTCGACAAAGTGGACACTCGCGTCGAAGTACGGCGCGCCGGTCAACCAGACCGAGATTGACAATTACCTCAAGACGTTGAAGAACCTCAAGGGCGAATTCCGCGCCGAAGTGACCGGCGACGGCCTGAAGGACTACAGCCTCGAGCCCGAGAAGGGCTTCCATGTCCTCGGCTACACGGCCGGTGCCGCCGAGCCGTCGCTGCACCTTATCAACGGCAAGTCGCCGGACCTCCGCAAGGCCTTCGCGCGCACGGACGGCTCGAGCGCGGTCTACGTCATCGACATCAGCCTGCGCCGCGAGGCCGGCATCTACACCGTCGAGATGGACGACGCACCCGAGGCGACGCACTGGCTCGACAAGACCGCCCTCGTCATCGAGGAAGAAAAGATTAAAGCGGTCAAGCTCGAATATCCGGACAAAACGATCGCGGTCGAGCTCCAGACGAAGCAAGTCCCCGCCGAAGAGGCCACGGCTGCGGAGCAAGCCGCCCCCGCCGAGGAAGCGCCCGCCGAAGGCGAGGCCGCCGAGCCTGCGCCCGTTGAGCCGGTCGAGGAAAAGACCTGGGCCCTCACGAGCGGCGGCCCCGGTTCGGAGTTCCACCCGAACGCCGCCGCGAACCTCGCGCGGCGCCTCACGCGCATTAACGCGACCGACGTCGTCGATCCCGCGGCGAAGGCCGACTGGAAACTCGACCCGCCGCAGTACCGCGCCACGGTGACCGTGGACGGCCAGGATGCGCCGGTCGTGATCGAGGGCGGCCGGCCCGATGGCGACACGTACGCCTACCTCCGCGTCGCCGGCGCGGAACGGGATCTCGTGTACCAGGTCAGCGGCTACGACTTCGAGCAGATTTTCCAGAAGGGAAGCGAGTTCTTCGAACTGCCCGGCGTACTCGTCGAGAGCGCCTCGGTGAACGCCATTGCCTACACCATCGGCGACGCCAAGGTCTCGCTCGTCAAGGACGGCGCAGCATGGAAGATCGCGTCGCCGCAGACCGACCTGCCGGCCCAACAAACCTCCGTTGACGGCCTCGCGCGCGCGTTGCTCGCGTGGAAGGCCGGCGACTACGCCGACTCGGCCGACGGCAAGGGTCTGGACGACGCCGCCGATTCCGTCACGTTCAGCGGGCCGGACGCGACGCACACCATCGCGCTCGGCGGCACGGCGCCCGGCGGCGGACGCTACGCGCGGCTCAATGGGGGCGCGGAGACGCTCGTGATGTCCAAGACCGACGTTGACGCGATCTTCAAGCCCTACGCGAAACTGTTCACGGCAAACGTGTTCGACGTGGACGAGGGCGCGATCGAGGACGTGACCGTCACGAAGGGCGAGGCCTCGTTCAAGCTGCACCGGACCGGCGAGGACGCTTGGGAAATCACCACCGGCGACGTCACCGAGCCTGCCGACGCATTGAAGGTGTCCGACGTGATCTTCGCACTTGTCGATCTGCGCGCGGACAATCTCAGCTTCCCCGAGGCGCGCGCGCCCGGCGACATCTTCGGCACGGTTTCGATGGTGCTCGACGACGACACGGAACTCGGCATGACGGTCGAACGTTCGGCCGACGGCGCGTTCTCGGTCACCAAACCCGGCAGCAACGCCGTGTTCGCCGTGTCCGCGACACAGATTTCGAGAATCTTCGCGGAGCCGGCCGAGATCAAGCCCGCGCCTGCTCCAGAGCCCGTCGCCGAGCCTGTGGCGGAATCCACTGCCGAAACGCCCGCACCGGATCCTGCTCCTGCCGCCGATGCGCCGGCGGAGACGCCGCCCGCCGCCGCGGCCGGAGAGCCGCAACGGTAGTCCGGCCATCCGCATATGCATCGTGCCGCTCTATTGATCGGATTGGCGCTCGCGGCGACCGCCGTGCGCGCGCAGGACGACGTCGACCAATCGCGCCGGAACGCCATCGTTCGCGCGGTCGAGCGGGTCGCGCCGGCCGTGGTCACGGTGAACGTCCTCGCCGTGCAATACGAGCGCAGCGTGAGTCCGTTCATCGACGATTTCTTCGGGTCTTTCGGTTTCTTCGCGCCTCGCTATCAGGTCCGTGAAAAACCCGTCCGCGCGATCGGCAGCGGATTCATCTTCGACCGCGACGGACATGTGCTCACGAACTACCACGTCGTCCAGCGCGCCGACTACGTTTCCGTCACGCTGCCGGACGGCCGTACGCTGGACGTGGAGTACGTCGGCGCGGACGAGCGGAGCGATCTTGCGGTGCTGCGCATCAAGGGCGAGGATTTTCCCGTTGCGACGCTCGGTGATTCAGATGAACTCCTCATTGGCGAGTGGATGATTGCGCTTGGCAACCCCTTTGGCCTGCTCGTAAGCGACCCACAACCCACCGTGAGCGTCGGCGTGATCTCCGCGAAGAATCGCCGCGTCAGCCACGAGGTGGGCGGCGGCGAGCGGTTCTACCAAGACCTCATCCAGACCGACGCCGCCATCAACCCCGGCAACAGTGGCGGGCCGCTCGCGAACAGCCTCGGGGAGGTCGTCGGCGTCAACACGTTCATTTTCAGCCAGAGCGGCGGCAGCGTCGGTCTTGGGTTTGCCATTCCCATCAAGCGCGCCCGGCGCGTCGCGGAAGAGATCATCCATTACGGCCGCCGGCTCAACACGTGGCCCGGGTTCACCGCTGCCGCCACGGACGACGGCCTCGTGGTTTACGAAATCATGAAGGACTGTCCTGCCTACCGCGCCGGCCTGCGGCCGGGGGATCTGATCTCCGCGGTGAACGGCCGTCCGGTCACGCACCCCACGGAGATCAACTTTGCGTTCTGGGGCCTCTTCGT
>CAYUZD010000271.1:0-4901 GCA_964449475.1 uncultured Nitrospirales bacterium | reverse complement strand
GCACCTCGCGGATCGCCCGCCGCTGTGCTATAAGCGCGCGGGGACCCGCCGATGATCGACGCTCCGGATGCCGCCATTGCGCTTGCGCTGCTCGCCAGCCGCGGCGTGGGCGAGCGGACACTGTCCCGGTGGCTCGCGTGGGCCGCGGCGCAGGAACGGCCATTCGCCGCGTGGGCCGGCCTGCCGCGCGAGGACTTGGTCCGCGCGCTTCCGGACCGGATGGAGTCGGTGGTCCTCGCGCTCGCGGACTTGGGCGAGGATGGCGTCCGGCGCGCGATGAAATCGATCGATCGCGTCCACGCGGCAGGCGGCCAAATCGTGCTGCTGACGCAACAAGACTACCCGCGCGCGTTGCGCGACGCGTTCGGGACCGGTGCGCCGCCCGTGCTGACCGTTCACGGGGACGCCGAGTTGCTCAATCGCGAGAGCGGCGCGGTCGTCGGCACACGCACGCCGTCGGAGGCGGGCGCCGAACTCGCGCGGTTGTGCGCGCGCTGGCTGGCGGCGCGGGGTCGCATGGTCGTCAGCGGCGGCGCGCAGGGCGTCGATTCCGCCGCGCACACCGAGGCGCTCGAAGCCGGCGGCGCGACCGTCGTCGTGCTGCCGCAGGGCCTGTTGACGTTTCCCGTGCCCGCGCCCGTGGCCGCCGCCATCGAGGACGGCGCCGCGCTGCTCCTGAGCCAGTTCAACCCCGATGCGCCGTGGTCCACCGCCTGCGCCGTCACGCGGAACGAAACCATCGCGGCGCTCGCGCGCGTGGTGTGCGTCATCGAGCCGCACAGCCCCGGCGGCAGCATGAAGACCGGCCGCGACGCGCTCGCGCAGGGCAAACCGGTCCTGGTCTATTCGGGCGTTGGCAGCCGCGGCGCGGAACTCATCCGCGAGGGCGCAAGACCCATGCTGGGACCCGCGGGGCGGTTCACGGACGCGTACTGCGAGGCGGTGTGGGCCGAATCCAAGCGTGATCGGCGGGAACAGATCGAACTATTGTAGGATGGTCGGGCACAAAACGAGGGCCGCCGGGAGATTCGGGATGATTTTCGTCAAGACCTTCAAGGGGTACGAAGACCGGATCGGCGATCTGGACAACGAGGTCAATTCCTGGATCATCCACAACTCCGTCCGCGTCCGCGCGATTAATTCCGTGCTCAGCCACGAACCCGAGGGCCGCGCCAAGACCGGCGACCTGCTCTACACCGTCATCTACGAGTCCGGCGAGCCGATCCCATAGTTCAACGAAGGCCGAACAGGTCTCAGATCGTCGTCGTGCGTTCTTTCTCGATGACTTCGAACGGAATTCCGTCGGTGCTGTAAAGGCGCGGGCGCTGCGCGTCGAACGCGCGTAACTCCTCGTCGTAGGCCGCCACGATGTCGAGCGCGCTCTCGCCACGTTCAATCCGCGAGCGCAGGTCCGGCCCGCCCGCGAGCATGTCGAACGGCGGCGAACCGTCGAACCGGAAGTCCGCCGGGTGCACCGCGCGCATCGCCGCGATGAGCGCAATCGCCAGCGTAAACGGTCGCGCGCCCGCCGGGTCGTACACGTTCATCCTCACCCCCTGGCAGACCTCGTCCTGGTAGCGCGGGCTCGACGCTTTGCTGGGGATCGCGCGGGGGACGTAGCGCGTGGCCTCGAGCTGTACGCCGCGCGACTCCGCCGGCGTAATCTTCGCGACGACCGCCTGCGCGTCGAGCCACGGCGCGCCGACAATCGCGAACGGCGTCTCCGTCCCGCGGCCTTCGTTGAGGTTCGTGCCTTCGAACAGACACATGCCCACGTAGAGCAGCGCCGTCTCCGGCGTCGGCAGGTTGGGCGACGGCGGCGTCCATGCGAGACCGCTCTCCCCCGCCAGGTACTTCCGCGGCCAGGAATCGAGCCAGTTCACCCGGAGGTCGAGCGACAGATCCTTGAGATCGTTCTGCTGGAACCACATCGCGAGTTCGCCGAACGTCATCCCGTGGCGAATCGGGACCGCGGCGGAGCACACGAGGCTGCCCGTCTCGCGCGCGATTGGCCCCTCGATCGTGTCGCCACCCAACGGGTTCGGCCGATCGAGCACGACCACCGGCACCCGCGCGCGCGCGCACGCCGCCAGGCACGCCTTCATTGTCGCCATGTACGTGTAATACCGCGCGCCGACGTCCGGCAGGTCGATGAAGAAAACATCCAGTTCCTTCAACTCGTCCGCCGACGGTTCCTTGCGCTCGCCGTAGAGGCTGATCACCGGCGCGGCGCCGCCCGCCTGTCCCGACACCTTCTCCCCGGCTTCGGCCTGGCCCGCGAAGCCGTGCTCCGGCGAATAGATGTAGCGGAGCTGCGCGTCCTTCGCGTACGGCAGCACGTCGAACAGCGACCGCCCGAGCATGTCGCGCGCGCCGCTGTTCGTCAACACCGCAAACCGCTTGCCCTCGACGGCCGCAAAGTTCTCGCGCACGACTCGGTCGAGCCCCGAATGCGCGTTCGTCGTCCGGTAATGCTCCCGCGCGATCGCCTCGTTCACGAGCCGGCGCAGAGTGTCCGTACCCCGGTTGGTGCGCGTCGGGTGGATGGCATTACTCAGTAGAATGGCAATCAGCCCATTCGCGCGATCCATCCAGATCGACGTGCCGGTAAACCCCGTATGGCCGAAGGCCGTCCGGGCGGGCAGGTAGCCCGATTTCTTGCTCGACCACGGGTCCAAGCCCCACGCGAGTCCCTGCCACGGATACAGCGGCACCTGCCCGACCTGCAGCATCTCGTCCACGGTCCCGGCCGCGAGCACGTCCCCTTTCAGGAACGCGCGGCAAAACTTCACGAGGTCGTCCGCGCACGAGAACAACCCCGCCTGGCCTGAGACGCCGCCCGCCGCGGCCGTGTTCTCGTCGTGCACCTCACCAACCAATATCCGTCCGCGCCACGGGTCGTCCTCGGTCGCCGCGCAGTTCCCGCGCCACGACTCCGGAGGACGAAACGTCGTGCGCGTCATACCGAGTGGCGAGAAGATCTCGCGCGCGCAGTAGGCGTCCAGCGAATCGCGCGCCGTAAGCTCTACCAATTTGCCAAGCAGCATGAACCCGACGTCCGAGTAGTCGTGGCGGACGCCCGGCGGATTGACGAGTCCTTCGACGGCGTACTGATTGAGCATGTCGTCAAGCGATCGCATCGTGAGGTAGTAGTGCTTGAACGGCACGAGGCCAGCGGTATGCGTGAGAAGGTGACGGATCGTGATCGGGCGAAACGCGTTCAGCGGAACATGGTCCGCAATCGAATCGTCCAGCGTGAACGCGCCCGCGTCGCGCAGCTTCATCACCGCCGTGGCCGTCGCGACGACCTTGGTCAGCGAGGCGAGATCAAAGAGCGTGTCGGTGCGGAGCGAGCGCTGGTAGGGGACGGTCTGCCGGTAGCCGTACGCCTCGAACACGAACTCGCGGTCCGCGTCCCCCAGCCACAACACCGCGCCCGGGACCCCGGACGCGTCCACGGCCCCGCGCAGCGCCTCGCGAATCCTCTCGGTGTCGGTCGACATGATCCTGCGTTCGCGTGGTCACTGTACAAGACGCGGGGAAAAAAGAAAAAATCCCGCGTACACACGCACGCGGGATCTTTTTCCGGGGAATCCCCAGAAACTACGCGTGGACGTCCCTGGTCCGCCGGCACAAGGCCGGCCGGACCGGGAAGACATCCAGCCCCGGTCGCGTAGACCGGAGCCCGAACGCCTGACTACTTCTTCTTGCGCTTGGCCTTCTTCGCCGGCTTCTTCGCGGCGGTCTTCTTCTTCGCAGCTTTCTTTTTCTTTGCAGCGGCCATTACTAATCTCCTTGGTTGCCACTTCCGCACCCACTCAAACCCAGCGAGTCCCACGAACGGCAACGGGCCGTCCCACCTTCGCTCTACACGAACGCTGGTGTGGTACCCATGCGCCGGGTTGTACTGGCTACAGCTAGGAAGCGGGACAGGCACGAGCGGCGCGGGATACACCTCACCCCTGCGTGTGCCTTCAGACCCCCTTCATCGCGCATTACGCGAATCATCCCCCGGCAATCCGGGACTCCGTCCCTGGCCCGCGATTGCCTTGACCCACCTGGCCGGAGTGGCCGTCATCGTGTGCATTGCGCCGGCCGCCCGCCGGCGAGAGTCGGATACCGCCCCCGATTCCCCACTCCAGTCCGTACACGCTTCGCCGCACCAGGAACCCTCCACCCGGGTGACGCTGTTGACCGCGGATTTTTTCGCGTATCGCCGATTTGCGCTTGACATTTCGGCTGATTGCATCGTCCGGATTCCCGGCGATGCGCACGATTTCGCGCTCAACTCGTGTACGTATTCAACTGTTCTACACTTCGTTTAGCAGAAAAACAGGAAAAAGGCAAGAGCTTTTTTCGATCCACTTCCAAAATCCGTCGATCAAAAACGGTTGACAACTCGTATTCGCGACTCCGATCGTCGCCACATCGACTCCATTGGATCCGTTTCCCGCGATGCGCGCAGCGCTGGATTGACCGCGAACTCATTCCCTATAATCGCCTCGTGTGCACAGCGCAATGAGAGGCGTTGCGGCACGAAACTAAAACGCGGCACGCGCAAATCCGCCGCCCGATCGGGGCAGGCGAACGAAGGAGGCACCATGGCAGCAACGCCCAGCGAATACTTCACGGAACTGGCGGGAAAGGTGAACAAGGACAAGGTCAAGGGGATGAACGCCATCTACCAGTGGGACATCACCGGGGACAACGGCGGCAAATGGCACGTCATCCTCCAGAACGACGACGTCAAGGTAGGCGACGGCCAGGCGACCAATCCCAACATCACCCTCACACTCGAGTCGCAGAACTTCATGGATCTCGTCACCGGAAAGCTGAACGGCCAGATGGCGTTCCTCACCGGCAAGCTGAAGATCCAGGGCGACATGACGCTCGCGATGAAG
>CAYUZD010000270.1:0-4906 GCA_964449475.1 uncultured Nitrospirales bacterium | reverse complement strand
GAACGCTGTAGCCGGCGTCCGAGACGATCTTCGAGAGGATGCCGCTGCCGCAACCTAGGTCGGCGACGGTGCCTTCAATCAGACCGGCGTCCCAAAGGGAGGCGAGCAGGACCGGCGCGGCGTTCTCGGCGGTGAAGCCGAAGCCCTCGTGGTGGATGCGGGCGAGATCGGCGCCGTAACTGGACATGGGTTGGGCCGCACGCATGGATACACGGCGGATCCGCGGTGAAAACTGGCTCCCCGGGCCGGACTCGAACCAGCGACATGGTGGTTAACAGCCACCCGCTCTACCGACTGAGCTACCGGGGAACGTGACTTGCCGGAAGGATGCAAAGTATACGAATCAAACGAGTTCCGTTCAAGAAACGGGAGCGGGATGCGGCGCGGTAACGCGGCGCACGGGACGAGTTTACGGCTTTGCGGGGCGTGATATACTCCCCGATCGGAGGGCTGAGACATGGTGCGCCCGCTGATCTGTTTGATAACGATGCCGCTCGCGCTGACCGGTTGCATCGCGGAAGTGCTGACGACGACGGCGATCCAAGGCGAGCTCGCGGCGCGCGACGCGCAGGCGTCGGCGCAGGCGTTGCACTATGCGCAGGATTCGCGCGCGAAGATCGAGGCGGAGCAGGCAATCAAGGCGTACCAGGCCGAGAAGGGCGTGTATCCGCCGTCGTTGACGGCGCTGGTGCCGGGTTATCTGGCGAACGTGCCGCTGCACTCGAACGGACAGCCGTACGGCTATGATCCGGCGACCGGACGGCTGCTGGATCAGCCGGTGCCCGCGCCGCCGTCGTCCGCGATCACCGCGACCGACCGGCGCAACCTCGAAGCCATTGGCGAGGCGATCTACCGGTACTGGGAGTCCACGGGGCGGTATCCACAGACATTGGATGACCTTGATCCCGTATACATGGGAACCGTCCCGACGATGGAGTCGGGCGCGCTATTCGAGTACGACCCCGTGAGCGGGGCGGTGTACTTCCCGGAGAACGCGATCTCCAGCACGTCGGCCCCCGCACCGGCTGCGCGGAACCACGCCGGAGGCGGCGCGGGCGCGGGGCCGTTGGGCGAGGTGATGACGGGCATTGCGATTCAGAACGACTTGAGCAACCTGAATACGAGCGGGGCGTCGGGCGCGGGGAGTACCGCGCGGGGTGCGGTGGGCGGGGTGACGGACAACTACAACGCGCAGCAGAACCGAGCGCTGGATCAACTGGATCCCTGACGGAGATGGATGTGAACCGAATCGTAGTGAGCGTTGCGCGCGCGTCTTTCGTAGCCGTGATGTTCGTGATGGCGTTGTTGCCGGGTTGCGGCGGGTCGTCCGAGCCTGCGAAGCCGACAGCGACGACGGACGCGGCCGCGCCGCCGCCGCCGACGCCGGAAGAGATCGCAAAACGAGTCATCAAAGATCTGCAACTCGATCAGCCATTGCCTCCGAAAGGTACGCGGCTTCCTGCGTCGGTGCGCGCGTCGACCCTAGGCCAGTTTGACCAGCAGAAGGCGACCCTGTCGAAAACGCCGGAGGGCCAAGCGGCGATCGAGATCGTGAAGCGACAGCTCGACGACCGTATCCAGGCGCTGTACGGCGCGGAGATGTGGGAATACGTGATGCTTTATTCGGACGCGTATGCGAAGTTCGACCCGCAGGTGAAGAAATTCGACGACATGCGCGCGAAGGCGATGATTGAGTTGCGCAAGCCGCGTGTATCGGTGCAGGGATTGCCAGAGGTGAACGGCCACCAGGTCGCGATGCTGACGATTTATGTTCCGATTTCCAGCGAGACCTTCAAAGAGACCTTGTCGGTGGGCGAGGAGATGCATGGGATTCGGTTCGTCAGCGTGTACGGCGAGAACCGTGGCATCACGTACGAGTATCTTGAGACCGGCGAGAAATACGTCGCGCTGCTGGACAGCGCGAAGTAGTCTTGAGCCTCCGTCGTCGAAAACCCCACACTTAGGATGCGTAAGTTATTTATTTAAAGTAACTTAGGCGAAGGCATTCTCACCGAGAGTCAACTCGACTTGAGCCCACCACGAAACTACGGAGAAAACTGGACTTGGCTCGGGAATCTTGACTAAACTAAGTATGTTTGTAAGGTATGGTTTCGACGATGGCAAGAGCGGTTGATTCGCCCATTGTTTCAAGTTCCCGCGCGGTCCCCACGGACCAGCGCCATCGGCTGGTCGAGTGCGTCGGCAATACGCCGCTGCTGGAGTTGCGCCGGATCGCGGCGGAGGCCGCGCCGGTCCGCATCTTTGGCAAGGCGGAGTGGTACAACCCAGGGGGATCGGTCAAGGACCGTCCGGCGCTGAACATGATATTGGACGGCGAACGGAGCGGCCGGCTGACCAAGGACAAGATTCTGTTGGATGCGACGTCCGGCAACACGGGGGTGGCGTACGCGATGCTGGGCGCGGCGCTGGGTTACCGGATCCGGCTGTGCGTGCCGAAGAACATCGGCCCGATCCGGCAACGGATCCTGGAATCGTACGGCGCGGAACTGGTGTTGACGGACCCGACGAAGGGGTCGGACGGCGCGATTGAGAAGGCGCGCGAGCTGTACGCGAAGGAGCCGGAAATCTATTTCTACCCCGACCAGTACAACAACCCGGCAAACTGGGGGGCGCACTACGCGACGACGGGACCTGAAATCCTGCGGCAGACGAACGGCGAGATCACGCATTTCGTCGCCGGGTTGGGGACGAGCGGTACGTTTATGGGCACGAGCCGGCGGTTACGGGAAGAAAAGCCGGACGTGCGTTTGATATCCTTCCAGCCGGATGGGCCGATGCACGGGCTCGAGGGACTGAAGCACATGCCGACCTCGATCGTGCCGGGCATTTACGACGAGACCCGCGCGGACGAGAACCGCTGGGTACGCACGGAAGACGCGCAGAAGATGTGCCTGCGGCTGGCGCGCGAGGAAGGGTTGCTCGTGGGCATGTCGGCGGGCGCGGCGGTGGCCGGCGCGCTGCAGGTCGCGCGGGAACTGAAGGAAGGCACGGTGGTCACGATCCTGTGCGACAGCGGCCACAAGTACCTCGACTTCGAGTTCTGGGGCCGGAAGTAGCCATGGCCGTTGAATTGACGGCAGCGCAGCGCGCGGCGATTGCGTCGCACGGGGAGGAGACCTTCCCGAACGAGTGCTGCGGGTTTATGCTGGGTAAGTTGAACGGGTCCGATCGCGGCGTGCGCGAATTGTTGCGCGCGGCGAACGACCGCGAAGACGAGGCGCAGTACAACCGGTTTTTGATCACGCCGGAGGCGTACCTGCGCGGCGAGAAGGCGGCGCGGGCGAAAGGACTCGACATCGTCGGGTTCTACCATTCGCATCCGAACGCACCGGCGCGGCCGTCGCAGTACGACCTCGATCACGCGTGGCCGGTGTATTCGTATGTGATTGTGTCGATCCAGAACGGGGCCGCGGCGGACATGACGTCGTGGCGGCTGAAGGACGACCGGAGCGCATTCGATCCGGAAGAGATTCGGACCGTCGGGTAAGAGGACAGAGCAGGGAGCGAAACGATGGGTGTGAAAGTATTGCTGCCGACGGCGTTGCGGCTGTACGCGAACGGGCAGGACACAGTGGTCGTCGAAGGGAAGAAGGTCGGCGACGTGATGCGCAACCTGATCACGGGGTATCCGCAATTGCGCAGCCACTTGCTGGACGACGACGGGAACGTGCGCAATTTTGTGAACGTGTACCTGAACGACGACCACATCAAGGGTGCGGCGATCCGGGACACGGCGGTGGCGGACGGCGACGAGGTGGTGCTGGTGCCGGCGGTGGCGGGCGGCGCGATCGACGTGGCGTCTGCCACGCGCGGGCTGAGCCTCATGGGCGGCCCCGGTGACCTGTCCAGGGAGGAGATTTCGCGGTACTCGCGACACCTGATCCTGCCGGAAGTGGGTATGGAGGGCCAGAAACGGCTCAAGGGCGCAAGCGTGCTGCTGGTGGGCACGGGCGGGCTGGGATCGCCGCTTGGGCTGTACCTGGCGGCCGCGGGGATCGGCCGGATCGGCCTCGTGGATTTCGACGTAGTGGATTTCTCGAACCTGCAGCGACAGGTCATCCACGGGACGAAGGACGTCGGCAAGCTCAAGGTCGAGTCGGCGAAGGAAACGATACTCGATATCAACCCGTTCATCGAGGTGGAGACCTACAACACGGGATTGACATCCGACAACGCGATGGAGATTGTCGCGAAGTACGACATGGTGATTGACGGGACCGATAATTTCCCGACACGGTACCTGGTGAACGACGCGTGCGTGCTGCTCGGCAAACCGAACGTGTACGGGAGCATCTTCCGGTTTGAGGGTCAGTCATCCGTGTTCTGGGCGGAGAAGGGCCCGTGCTACCGCTGCCTGTATCCGGAACCGCCGCCGCCAGGGATGGTGCCGAGCTGCGCCGAGGGCGGCGTGCTGGGGATTCTGCCGGGCATCGTGGGACTGATCCAGGCGAACGAGGGCGTGAAGCTGATTCTCGGCCAGGGTAACCCGCTGATCGGGCGGTTGCTGCTGTTCAATGCGCTCGACATGAAGTTCCGGGAGCTGAAACTGAAGAAGGACCCGAACTGCCCGGTGTGCGGCGAGAACCCGACCGTGACCGAGCTGATCGACTACCAGGAATTCTGCGGCGTGCCGAAGACGGCGGCGCCGGCGACGGAGGAGAACCTCGCCGCGGACGAGATCTCGCCCGCGCAGGTGAAGGCGCGGATGGCGCGGGGCGAGGATTTTGTGCTGATCGACGTGCGCGAGCCGTACGAGTGGGATATCGCGCATATCGAGGGCGCGAAGCTGATCCCGCTCGGGCAGATCGAGGCGCGGATCGGCGAACTTGACCCGGACGCGGACATCGTCCTGCACTGCAAGATGGGCGGGCGCAGCGCGAAGGCG
>CAYUZD010000269.1:0-4910 GCA_964449475.1 uncultured Nitrospirales bacterium | reverse complement strand
TGCGTTGCCTTTTTGCCACTCCACGTTGAAGACACAAAAACCGAAGGATTCCGCCTATCCGGCCGAATTGAAAACCATCGGCGACCACGTCCGGGCGCGGCGGCTGGATCTCGGGCTCTACCAGAAAGACGTTGCAAAACGAATCGGGGTCACCAAGGACACCATCACGAACTGGGAGAAAGGCCGTTCCAATCCAGCGACTCCGACCTGGCCGGCGGTCATCCGATTCCTCGGATATGACCCTCACCTTGCGGCTGGTCGGGCGCGCCAGGCGGTAATCTGGTCCCGGAGCGCAGCACCTGGGGCGATGGCTTCGAGTTCGGCGGGGGGGATGGAGTCGTAGATGAAGATGTGACCCTCGATGGTGGTGATGGCGATGCGCTTACCGGTGGGACTCCAGGTGCCGTTGAGGATGTTGTCGCCGGTGTCGAGTTTGAGCATTTCGTGGCCTTCCAGATCCCAGACGCGGGCCGTGTGATCGAAACCGAGCGTGAGTAGGCGATCACCGGCCGGATTAAACCACGCGGCAGTTACGAAACCCGCATGGCCAGTGTACCGGGCCACAAGGTTCCCCGTCCTCGAATCCCAGAGCGCGGCGGTGCCATCTGCGGATGCCGTCAAGAGGCGCGCACCGGAGGGATCGAATGCAACGGTCATTGCTGCATTGGAGTGGCCTTTCCAGTCCAGAAGCTTTGATCCGTTCGAAGTATCCCACACCGTCACCCGACCGTTGGTGTGTCCGGCCGCCAGTCTCCGCGAATCCGGACTGAATGCTGTTCCGATCACTTGGGCTGCGCCATCTAAGACGTGTCGCAGCGTCCCGGTTTTTGCGTCCCACAGTCGCACGATTGGCTCAGGATACGACTGGGTCATCGCCAAGGTGCTGTCTGGGCTGAATTCGGTGCGATGGGCCCAACGTGTGTGACCTTTCAGTACATGCCGTTGTTCAAAGGTAATTGGATCCAAACACAGCACCTCGCCCGAGTCTCCCGTCAGGATTAGTTGTTTTCCGTCCGGGCTGAAATAGGCGCGTGCCAGCGAGGGCGTAGCAATGCGAACCAGTGGGCTGCGTGGACCGCCCAGATAATCGGATTTTGGACCCGTCGGCGATGAGTAAAGGCGGGTTCCTGTCGTCAGGTCCCACACCGCGATCGTTCCATCGAAGGAAGTCGTGAGCCAGCGGGTGCCGTCCGGCGAGCCGGAGAGGACGGAAATTGCGCCCGAATGTGCCTTGACATCGAGGCGCATCGCGCCGGTCTTCAAGTCCCATACTCGAATCGTGCCGTCGAAGGCCGCCGTGGCGAGTGCGTCGTCGGAACCCATGAATCGCGCCGCGCTCACGCTGTCGGCATGAGCGTAGACACCTTTTGGATGAGCAGGTCCCTTATCTGGGGCAAAAACGAGATACGAGTTGTCGAGCTGGGGCACGACGATGAAGTCCCCCTTTGGGGATATCGCGATCGTTTGGGTATCGTGCGGCCGGCTGACCCCGTCGATCGAAGGCATCGCGGATTGAGAGAATGGTTCCTGGGGTCCTGCGTTCAACAGCCGGATTGTGTTGGAATCTCCGCGAACTGCAACCAGTGTTCCGTCGGCGCTTGAGGAGATGGCGTTGAATCTGGCGCCGGAGGGATCGGACCACGGCTCGCCGATGGGCTTGCCGGAGGGATAGGCCATGAAGAGGTACTTGTTTTCCACAGGGTTATAAAAGGCAATCCTCCCGTTTATAGCGGCGAATTCGACCGGATAGAAGCCCTCCGGAACTTGAGCATCGATGGTGCTGACGGTCTGCCCAGATGCCAACGAGCATACGGCCCAACGGTTTGGAGTCTCGGCGACAACGAAACTCGAGTCGGAAGCAAAGCCGACTGTAAGTGCCGCGGCCCACCCCGTGGACGAGAGGCCGCGTGGGACCTTCTTTGCCCAGACTAGTTTATCGTTCCGCCAGTCCCATGCGAGCAACTGTCCCGCCATATCTTGAGCGAGAAACATCGATCCATCTGGAGAGAATGCCAAGAACCCCCACAGTCGCTCTCTGGAAATCGTCATCCGCGCGACCTGCTCGCCAGTGGCCAGGTCGATCACGGCAACTTCGGACCCGAAGTCCAACCCTGCCAGTTTGCCGGCAGGGTGAAGGCTCACATTGGAGCTGCCGGTGCCAGCATCTCCCAGGCGCCATTCCCCGACGCGGCGAAACGTGGCCGTGTCCCAAACGAGCGGGACTCCGTCGACATCGCGCGTCACGACGCGCGAGCCGTCTGGAGTAAAACGCGCGTCGAAGACGTTGGCCTCATGGCCAGTAAGAGTGGCTACCAGCTTCGGCGTCGCGCCGTACCACTTTTCCGCTGCGGAGAGCTCTTCACCGTCGGTAGACGCCGGTGCGGCGACCTTCGCCTCGACGGGAAAGGATTTGTCAACCAGATGGCCCCACTCCCAGCCGCGGAGCCGGGGTTCGACATTTTCCAATTGATTTCTGGCCGCGGGGAGATCGCCGATAGCCACTGCTTGCTGGATGAGTTGCATCTCCGCAAGATACTGACCGTACTCGGCTTCCGTGCGGAGCTGATCGGCTTCGTCCTTCGCGATTTGGAGTTCGGCCCTCGCGGCTTCGGCCTCGAGCCTGGCCTGCCGTTCGCCGCCTGCGCGCTGGTTTTCGCGAAAAGCAAAGAGTGCCGCGACCGCAGTGAGAGAAATCCCGATGACGGACGCGGTCGTGAACTGCCTTTTGCGCCGCTGCGCTCGTTCGCGGGCGCGCGTCTTTGCGCGGCGAAACTCCAACGCTCGGAGACGGGTGGCGAGTTCGGCGGCGCCGGGGAGCCGGCGGTCGGGGTTTCCGTCGACGCAGGCGGCGATGTCCTCGACCAGGAGCGGGTCGGAAATGTCGCGTTCCCAGCCCGGAGCGAGTGCGTGCCGAAAATCGCCGACGACCATCTGGTAGAGGACCACGCCGAGAGCGTAGATGTCCGAGAGAGTGGTGGCGGGTTTGCCCTCAATGAGTTCGGGGGCCATGTACATGCGCGTGCCGCCGCCGGTGGACGGCGTGCTGGAGGAGACAAGGGTTTCGGTGAGCCCCGCGGCGGTGATGCCTCTGCGCATCAGCGCTTCGCGGTCGGTAATGAGTCCGATGCCGAAGTCCGTGAGCGCTGCGCGCGGCGTGGCGCGATCGGGCGGCTCGGAGACGAGGATGTTGGAGGGTTTGACGTCCTTGTGGAGCACACCGACGCTGTGGGCCGCGCCGAGCGCGACGGCGGTCTGCGCTACGAGTTCGAGACGCGTGCGCAAGGGGATCTGATCGAGACCGCCCTTGGCGGCGGCCCAAGCCTGCAAGTCTCCGCCCTCGGTATATTCGGCCTCGATGAAATAGGGTGAATGATCGAAATCCCAATCGAGGATCTGGGCGATGTCGTCGCGATTTCCGAGAGTCTCTTTGAGTAGGCGAAAGAGGACCACTTCGCGTTTCAACCCGCGTACGCGCTCGGGCTCGAAACAGAATTTGAAGACGCGCTTGGCGTGCGTCTTGGAGTGAACAGCGAGCCAGACTTCACCGAAGCCGCCCTCGCCAAGTTGTTGTTCGAGGACCCAATTATCGCGACGCTGCACGTTGAGCCCGACGGCTGGACGCCAACCGAGGGTATCTTCTTCACCGGGGGTGACCGCGCGATGCGCCTTTTCGCTTCCTTCCGGCGGCGTCAAGGGCGAGATGCTTGAAATACCCGCCTCGCAGATCTCTACGCCGCCGTCGACACCTTTGAACTCATAAGCGCCGTGCGCGCGCCACTCGATCGGGACACCAAGTTCCTCACCGCGCAGCCGTTGGCGCACGTTATCGAACACCACTGACGAAAGCAGGTTTTGCCCAGGGAGCGCGAGCGCGCCTATGCGCGCGGCCAGGTCGACAGCGAGTCCGTCAATGTGCGGCGCCGCGCCCGGAGCTTGTGCCTGCTCCGTGACCTCGCCGGTATGTACGCCAATGCGGACCTTCGGAAGTTCGGGATCGACCGAATGACTCTGTTGGAGGTGCAGCGCGAAAATGACCGCGGCGCTTGCCGCCTCAAACGTAAGAAAGCAACCGTCACCGGCCCAGCTCACAACTCGACCGTGCGTGACCGCGGCATTACTCTCAACTAGAGTGCGGTGGCGGGCGATTAGTTCGCCGGCGCGGGAGTCGCCCTTCTCGGATTTTAGGGCGGTGGAACCGACAAGATCGGTGAAGACGAGCGTTAGTCCCCTCGCACGGGATTCGGACTCGTTCGGCGCCAACATGACACGGTCTCCGCGGGTGTGCAGTATCGTGTCAGACTGGTACACGGTCGTTCAAAGCGCTTAGCGATCAGAAATTGTGGGCGATCCAGCAGTCGTACGGCTGATTAGGATCTCCGATCGCTACAGCACCTGCCGATCCAGATTCCGGTACTGGATCGCTTCGGCGACGTGGCGTTCCTCAATTCTTTCGGTGGCATCGAGATCCGCCAGCGTCCGTGCGACGCGCAGGACTTTGTCGTAGGCGCGGGCGCTGAAACCCAGCCGATCGATCGCGTTTTGCAACAGCGTGTCCGCACCCGGAGCGAGTACGCAGAATTCGCGCGTGGCTGCCGCGTCGAGATGCGCGTTGCACGCGAAGGCGCCGCCGTAGCGCGCGCGCTGCACATCGCGGACGCACTGCACCGTCTCGCGCACCTCCGTGCTCGTCGGCCCGCTCTTGCCAACGCCCGCAATTTCGTCGTAGCTCAGCGCCGGCACCTCGATGTGCAGGTCTATTCGGTCGAGCAGCGGGCCCGAGAGCCGCGCCGTGTAGCGCTGTATCTCTCCCGTCGAGCACCGGCAGGTCTTCTTGGGATCGGTGCGGTGGCCGCAGGGGCAGGGGTTCATCGCGGCGACGAGCATGAACCGCGAGGGGTACGCGACGGAAT
>CAYUZD010000268.1:0-4942 GCA_964449475.1 uncultured Nitrospirales bacterium | reverse complement strand
CAGGTACGCCGCGAGGTCCCTTGCCAGCGCCGACGCCTCGGCGTACCGCTTGCGCGGATCGCGCGCCAGCATGTCCCGGACAATCTGGGCCAGCCGCTCGTCCACCTTCGGGTTCTTCCACGTCGGATTCGGGAGATCCTGCGTCAATACCTTCGCCATGATCGCCGCGTACGACTCGCCCCTGAACGGGGGTTCGGCGGTGAGCATTTCATACAAGACCGCGCCCAACGCGTAGATGTCGGCCTGCGGCGTCAGGGGTTCGCCGCGCCAAAGTTCCGGCGACATGTAGAGCGGCGTGCCAAGCTGCATCCCCTGGCGCGTGAGAGCGGTCGTCCGGCTCCCGACGATTTTGGCGAGACCGAAGTCCAACACCTTCACTCGGCCACCGTCCAACACGATCACGTTCGCAGGCTTGATGTCGCGATGAATGACGTTCTTCGCATGCGCATGCGCGAGGGCCTCCGCGATTCCCCGCGCGATGCGCACCGCCCGCCGCGGCTCCATTTTGCCATCGCGTTGGATGATCTCATGCAGTGTTTTTCCTTGGACGTACTCCATCGCCATGAAGTACGTGTCCTCTTCCTTGCCGAAATGGAGGACCCGGACAATTCTTTGATCATCAAGCTTCGCGAGCGTCTTCGCTTCGCGCCAGAAGCGCCGCTGCAGATGCTCGTCGTCCGTCACCTCCGGCTTGAGTAGTTTGATCGCCACCGGACGATTCAAGGTCGTCTGCGTCGCACGATAGACCGTCCCAAGGCCTCCTCGCCCGATGTAAGCGTCGATCCGAAAATCGCCCAATTCGCGTCCGATATTCGGGTCCAACTGCGCCACGCGGCCTCCCGCAAGTATTAGATCCGTCGCATCATCAGCGAGTATGCCGGGCCTCTGGATGGCCGTCAACTGGGGACCGGTGTGGGTAACCCGCCGCGTTCGCCGTCGAATGGCCGGTGCCGACGTTTCGTCCACGAATTGGGGCGGAGATTTGCGCGCCCCGCGAAACGAGAATCCGCGAAGTGACAACCCGGAGAGGGTTGCGCCATGATCGGTAGGTATCGCGGGAGGGAGCGTACAGGGAGGATCGGCGATGCCGAACATGTTTGACGAAGCGTGCCGCGCGGAGACGCTGGCGCGGTTGCGGCGATTACGGCCGGAGTCGGAGCGGCGGTGGGGGACGATGACGGCGCCGCGGATGGTGGCGCATCTCATCGATCAGATGAGCCACACGCTGGGAGACAAGCCGGTTGCGCCGGTGCCGGGGCTGATCCGCAATCCGGTCATGAAGTTTGTTGCGCTGTATGTCATCCCGTGGCCGAAGGGGCGCATCAAGGGACCGCCGGAGGCGTTCCTCACGCAGCCGTCCGACTGGGCGGCGGATATTGCGAAGCTGGAGGGCTCCGTGAACCGGCTCGCGAAGCGCGGGCCGAGCGGCGCGTGGCCGGAGCATGCCAAGTTCGGCCCGATGAGCGGGAAGGACTGGGGCGTGTTCTGCGCGAAACATTTCGACCATCACTTCCGGCAATTCGGCGTCTAGCGTGGGTTCGTTGGGATGGGTACCACCAAAATCGAGATCAATCGCGCGCCGGTGCTGACGCCGTGGGTTGCGTTCGGCCTATATGAGCAGTTCCGCCCGGAGATTCCGCGCGCGTGAAGGGTTGGGACGCGAAGGGCGACCTCAAGCTCGATGTGGTTCGCGGCTTGCGAAGTGACCGCGCCTACCGGCCGAGCGCGACGATGGTCAGCGTGTAGACGAGGCCGACGAGCACGCCGAACAAGCTGCCGTTGACGAGCGTCGATCGATTCGCCATCGACCGCCCGCGCCACTCGTCCGTCGCGAGATGCTGCTGGATTTTTTCCTCGCTCCATCCATTCTGGCGGTACACGGAGACCGAGTTGTACCGGATAATGAGGACATACAACCAGGTCGTCACGAAGAAAAGGATGTACGACCCCGCGAAGATGTAGAGATACGCCATCACCGTCTCTCCTCCGCCCGCGGCATCGCGCCGCCGGCTCCATCCCCGGACTGAGTATCCTAGCATAGAGCGGGGGCATTGGGAAGGGGGCGGTGGCCGTTTTGGTCCGCGCGCCGCATCGGCTATTGTCTGCCGTCTTGTCGGGAGGCACGAATGGACGGCGCGCGTGGTTGGCGGGTGGTGTTCGGCGGGTTCCTGGCGCTTGGGGTGACGTCCGGCATCACGTTGTTCGTGCTCCCGGTGTTGCTCGATAGCATCATCGAGGAAACCGGCTGGAGTCTCACGCAGGTGTCCGCCGCGGTCACCGTGTTCGGCCTGTCGGCCGCCGCGTTCAGCCCGTTCTGCGGCTGGATGATCGACCGGCTTGGCGCGCGGCGCGTGATGGTGTTTGGCGTCGCGGCGGGCGCGGCCGCGACGTTCCTGATCGGCCGCGCGACGCTATTGTGGGAACTCTACGCCGTGATGCCGCTGCTGGCGATCGGCAGCATGTCGAGCACGTATATCCCGGTCGCGGCGGTGGTGGCGCGGTGGTTCGTGAAGCGTCGCGGCGCGGCGATGGGCATCGCGATGCTATCGATCTTCATCGGCGGTGCGGCCTTTCCGATGATCGCGAGCGCGCTGCTCGATTCGTATACGTGGCGCGAGACGTACACCATCTTCGCGGCGGTGTTGCTGTTCGCGATCGCGCCGACGCTGCTCTTCGTGCGCAATCCGCCGGCCGATGAGGAACGCGATTACCTGGCATCGCTCAGTAACCACGGGCACGATGCGGGCGGACTGACGCTCCGCGCGGCGCTCCGGACGCGCAGTTTCTGGGGGTTGAGCGTAGGGGACATGCTCACGGGCCTCGTGTTCGCCGTGTTCGACGTGCACCTCGTGTTCTACCTGACCCACGACGCCGGCGACGAGAAGCTCGCGACGCAGGTGTTCTCGTCGCTGCATCTGGCACTCGCGTTCGGCACGCTGCTGTTCGGCGTGCTCGGCGATCGCCTGCCGTTCCGCCGCGTGTTCGTGTCGTGTTACTTTGTGCCCGCGCTGGCGATGCCGCTGATGATGATCGGCGGTCCCGCGGCGATCGGGCTGGCGATTGCGTTCGCGTTCATGGCCGGCACGCCGGGCGGTGGCCGCAACGCGCTGTATCCTGTGTCGCTGGTGTATTGCTTCGGCGAGAAGCACTTCGGCGCGATCTACGGCGTCAGCAACAGCCTGTTCATGATCGGCACGGCGGCCGGCCCGGCGCTCGCCGCGTTGATATACGACAACACGGGCAGCACTCGGCTGGTGTACGTCGCGTGCATGGGCTTGCTAATAGTGTCGGCGGGCCTGATCGCGCTCATCCGGCCGGAACACGTCTCCGGCAACGCAAGCGCGTCCAGCGATCTCGCGTAGCCGATTTCGCGGTGCGAAGTGTTAGTTGTCTTGCGGCAACTGCGCGCTGAGCAACCGCTCCGCCATCTCGAGCCAGTTTTCAATCTCCGCAAACTGGTCCGCCGCGAGTGCCGCAGCCAGCCGCGTCCGCATCGCCTCCATGGCGCGCAACTGGTAGTGGATGTTCTCCGCCATCGTGAACAGTTGGCTGGACTGTTCCAGCGCGATCTGCTGCGCGCGAAACTCTTCGACCGCCACCTGGAGCACCAGATCGAAATTGCCGGGTGTCAGTCCACTGGCCACGGCCGCGATCTGGTTGCGCAAGTTGCCTTCGAGCTGGTGCGCGTCGATGTCGCTGAAGTAGTCCTCCCACGTTTGATACGATTCCGGTGAAAGCATCTCCCGCAGTTTCGCGTCCAGATACGCGCGTTCTTCCAACTCCCAGCTCCGCACTTCGCTCCAGAGCAGCTTGCCGTCCTGCATTGCGTACTGAGACAACGCGAGCGACTGGATCAGGCTGTCGGTCAGCAACTGCCGAAGTTCGGCTTTTTCCTCGGGATTGAGATCGAGGCTGTTCAGCAGATCCGCGTACATCAGTTCCGTCAGCGCCTTGATCTGCGCCGATGCCGCAGGATTGGTTTCCAGACGGTTGCGAATCTCCTCAAGCGACCGCTTCCTCTCGTCGGATTTTGCTTCGGGCGCCGATTCTTCCTTCGCGGGTGCGTCATTCGGGGTTGACGCCGCCTCGGCGGCTGCTTGCGCGTCGGCGAGATCGGATTCAAGCGAGCGGTTGCGCGACTCGGCATCCGCCAGCGCCTGCTGGGCCGCCGCTCGCGCCGATTCGGATTCGTCCAGTTTCCGCTGCAGCGCAGCCAGTTGTTCGGCCGAAGCATCCGGCGCGGGTGCCTCTGAACGGTAGCCTAGCACCAGCCACGTCGCACCCCCGAGAAGCGCGACGGCGAGAATCGAAACCACTACGGTTTTCATGCAGAAATACCTCCCGGATGGACTCGGTTGCTACGGTGATACCGCACGGCGAAACCGCTCGACGTAGCGGTCGCCGGACTTGTTGTACGCGGTGAAGCCCATTTTTATTTGGTTGAAGGTCGCGTCGGGCATGTGCGGCGTGTACTTTTCGACTGAGGGCGAGAACTGGCTGACGTGCGCGGCGGACGCGCGGATCTTCGCGTCGAACTCCTTCGTGATGTCCACCTCGTAATTCGGCTGCTGGCTGTAGAAGAAGTACGCGACCGGCACGGAGTAGGGTTTCAGTCCCTCGTCGAGCAGGTGCTGCGGATAATAAAGGTGCCACTCGGCCGCGATGAACGCGTCCTGCGTGATGTTGGTCGCCATGCGGTGGTCGGTCTTGTGCCACTGCACCCACGTCGTGCCTGGGTCGGGGCTGAACACGGCGTCGGGCCGGTATAGCTTGATGAAGCGGCACGCCTCGCCGCGCAGCACGCGCGGGTCGGCGTATTCAAGGTCGCCGTCCTCGTAGCCGAGCCAGTGGATGTTCTGCTTCGGGATGCCGAGGATCTCGCAGGCCTTCTCTTCCTCCGCGCGGCGGATCTGCGCGAGGCGTTCGCGGGTCATTTCGAGGT
>CAYUZD010000267.1:0-4980 GCA_964449475.1 uncultured Nitrospirales bacterium | reverse complement strand
GCGACCTATGGAAGCTACCCTGTCCCCCGCGCTCCACCAGACCCGTTTGTAACCGCCGCCGGGCGCTCTGGATAATCCATCCAGATGCCTCCCGTGATGCGCGCCGCGCCGCCGCCGCAAGCCCGTCATCATTTCGCGAGCTGCGCCCTGCTGGCCGCGGTCTGCGGAGTCCTGTACGGCCGGACGCTCTCGTTCGACTTTGTCAGCTACGATGACTTCACCTACATCGTCACGAACCCCCACCTGCGTCAGGGGCTGGGCCTCGACGGCCTCAAGTGGGCCTTCACGGACCCCTACTTCGTCAACTACATCCCGCTCACGCTGACCAGTTACCTGATCGACTACTCGCTGTTTGGTCCGAATCCAGCCGGATTCCACGCGACCAACCTGGTCCTCCACCTTGTCAATTCAGTGCTTCTCTACTTCTTCCTGGTCCGCGCCACTGCCAGGCTCTTCCCGTCCGCGCTGGTCGCGCTTCTGTTCGCCGTTCACCCGCTTCACGTCGAGTCCGTGGCGTGGGTCTCGTCCAGGAAAGATCTGCTCTGCACGACTATGTGGTTCCTCTCGCTCCTGTTGTATGTGCGCTACGCTGCGAAGCCAACCGTCGCAACGTACACGCTCTTCGCCGCGGCGTTCCTCTTGGGTCTACTGAGCAAAATCATGATCCTGACGCTCCCGCTTCAGCTCCTGCTGCTTGACGTATGGCCGCTCGCACGCCAGCGCGAGCGGTCCTGGCGCCGTCTCGTAGTAGAAAAGGTCCCATTGATCGCGCTCGCCGCTGCGTTCGGCTTGCTCACACTGCGACTCCACGACTCGTCCGGCCTCGTCGCCCCGGTAGACGGTGCGACGCTTCCGCTCCGGGTTCAACTCGTCCTCGCGGCGTATTCGCATTACCTCTCCAAGTCCCTCTGGCCCTTCGATCTGATGCCGTACTATCCGCGCCTCGATCGCATCCCGTGGGGCACGACGCTGGTTCAGTTCACGCTTCTCCTCGCGTTATCGGCCGCCGCGTGGCGCTGGCGGACGCGTTTCCCATACTGGTTCACGGGCTGGTTCTGGTTCCTGGTCACACTGCTCCCCGTCGCCGGGATCATTCAGGATGGCGAGGCCCTCGCGGCCGACCGGTACACCGATGTCGCGCTGATCGGGTTGTATATCGCCGCCGCCTTCTCGTTGGTCGCCACCGCAACCGGACCCCGCAGGCGGACGGCCGTTGCCGTATTGGCCGTCGGCGCGTGCACTCTTCTCGCCCTCCGCACGGCGCACCAGGCGACGATGTGGAAAAACTCCGAAACGCTTTACACGCGCATGCTCGATTCGGATCCCACGAACAAACTCGCGCTTGAAAACCTCGCGCAATACTACTTTTCACAGAACCGCAAGGAGGAGGCGGCCGCCGTCATTCAACGCGCGATTCTTGCGCACCCGGACTCTGCGCGCGTCCGAGTCGCGTCCGCGCTGTCGCTGCAGGATCGCGGTCTGCTCCCCGACGCGCTGAGCGACGCCGAACTCGCCGTCCAACTGGATCCGCAAAACGAGCCGGCGCACGTACTGCGTGCACGCCTTGCCGAGCAAACGGCCGGACCCGATGCCGCGCGATCCGCGTTCGCTGAATCTTTGGCGGCATTGCCCGATTCACCCGGCCTGGCCACCGCGTATGGAGAATTTCAGCTGCGTAGCCGCGAGCCGCGTGCCGCGATGGCGACGCTGCAGGACGTCATCCTTCGATTCCCGAACCACGCCCAGGCCCGCGCGAGACTGGGTGACGTATTCATTCGCGAGAAGCGGTTTGCAGAAGCCGAGGAGTGTTATCGCGAAGCCCTCCGGCTCGGAGACAACGATCCCAATGTGTGGTCCAATCGGGCCTACCTCGCACTCAACCGAGGCGATCGCGAAAACGCGAGACTCTTCGCGAACAAGGCCCTCGCCTTGTTCCCCGAACACCGGGAGGCCGTCTTGATCCTCCGCGCGTTGGAGCATGAGCCGTGAACCGACTCGAGAACGCCATCCCTGAATGGGTCGCGGGCTGAATATGGCCGCCGAGATCCCCCCTCGCGAATCCTCATCGGTGGTTCCCCTCTTTCGACGATTTCCCGCGCTTCGGGATCGCCTGCCGCGGCTCCCATTGTGCGATCTTCCGACTCCCGTCGAGCGGATGTCACTCGATGGCGTGGAGCAGCTCTTCATCAAACGCGACGACCTTACCGCGTCTCCCTACGGCGGCAACAAGGTACGCAAACTCGAGTTCCTGCTTGCCGATGCGCAAGACCGGGGCGCCCGCCGCGTTGTCACCTTCGGTTACGCCGGCTCGAATCACGCACTGGCGACCGCCCTTTACAGCCCGCGCGCCGGTCTGCATACGACGTCCATCCTCCTACCGCAGCCGAACGCGCACTACGTGCGGCGAAACCTCCTCGCCGCCCACGCGGCAGGCGCGAAACTCGTCGCACGCTCCAGAGTGAGCACCATCGCGCTCACCGTCGCCGCGATCGAAGCGATGACCCGGCTCACCGGCGCGCCGCGCCCCTACATCATCCCGGCAGGCGGGTCGTCGCCTATCGGCGTCATGGGCTACGTCAACGCCGCATTCGAATTGGCGGACCAAATCGTCGCCGGCTCGCTCCCCAGGCCCGACCGGATCTATCTCTCCCTCGGCTCGATGGGTACGACTGCCGGGCTCGCCATCGGGTTCGCGCTGGCCGGACTCCCTATCGAGATCCATGCGATCCGCGTCGTCGATACACGGTTCGGTAGTCGCGAAAAACTGGATCAACTGGTCAAGCGAACGTACGCGTTCATGAAATCCCGTGGAATGGATTTCCCCGACATCGATCCGCTCGCCCGTATCGTGATCCGTGACGAGTTCTTCGGCAATCGCTACGGGGAATTCACGGCGTCCGGCGTCGATGCCGTCCTGTTCGCACGCGATACCGCTGACATCCGCCTCGACGGCACATACTCCGGCAAGGCTTTTGCCGCCCTTCTCGCTGACGCTAAGTCCGGCGCGCTCCGCGGCAAGAACATCCTCTTCTGGAACACGCACAACTCCCACGACGTGGACACGCTCGCACGCGGCACCTCCTATCGCGTCCTTCTCAAAACCTTTCACCATTACTTCACGAACGCCGTCCAACCCATGGATCCCGGCGCATAATCTGTAGCACGGGCGGTGCCCCATGTACACCCATTAAAGTGGCACAGGCGTCCCCGCCTGTGGGACTCGGAAGCACTGAATCCGTAGCAGCGCTGTGGCACCAAACGAACGCGGCACCTGGCTACGAGATCCGTAACCAAGTGCCGCGCAACAACTTAAACTGGCGGGAGCGACGGGACTCGAACCCGCGACCTCCTGCGTGACAGGCAGGCGTTCTAACCGGCTGAACTACGCCCCCGCATGGGATAACACCGTGGCGTTGAGCGCGGGACTATAGCATGCAGCCGGAGCCGCCTTCAACGCTTGGCGCGCCGGTTGAACCTGAACGCCGCGCTCGCAGCGGCTGCCAGTAGCGCCGTCGCCAACACCGGCAGCAGCCACGCCCGCTGCGGCACGGCCGGCACGGGCAAGCCGCTTAGATCCGTCTCCGTGAACCCAGCCGGGATTCCGCCGCCGGGCGACACGCCCGCGATCAAGTCGGTCGAATCGACTCGCAGATACGTAATTCGGATTAATCCTCCGAAGAACATTTCGATCTGGAAACTGTGTTCGTTCGACATGCTGTACTCGGGCACATTCTGGAACGTCACCACTACGCGGTCGGTCAATTGTCGGACTTTCACCGTTCCGCCCGCCGAAGGGTCGAGATCGTCAAACACGGCGGCGATACTGGGCAATGCGAAGTGCGTCGTGAGTGACTCGATCAACGCCGAGCTGCCGGTACCGAATGTGATTCGGCCGTTGCTGCTCACGTAAAACGTACTGTACTCGACCCCAAACAGCACGACTTCCGCCCCTCCCGCGAGATTCACCTGCTGGAACGAATCGTCGCTGAGCGTGAGAAACGTGCCGATGCCCGGATCCGTCGGGAAGTCGGTCATTCCATAGCGATCTACCCGGTAGGAGTCCGGCCCCTCCGGCCAGAACGCGACGCGGAGGTATTCGAGATCGAACTCGTCACCCGGCAGCGTCGTAAATTGTTCTGTCGGGCTCGACGTGAGCACGCCCGCGCGCACGGACACGTTGGACGCCGCGGAGCGGTCCACGCCGTGGTATGCCCAAATCGAGTAGTAATACAACGTGTCCAGCGTCACCGCCGTGTCCGAATAACTCGCCCCGTTGCCCTGAAAGACCACCACGCCGTCCACGTCCGGATCCAACGGGAACCCGGTCGTGCTGCGACGCACCCGCACCTCGGTAAACGACATCCCCGTGGGATTGACCCAACTCAGGTCAATCTGCGGCACGCCCGGCGACGTGGTCCCCTGGAACCCTGTCACGCCCTCGATCACGCGAATCTCGACCGCGCGGCACGCGTTGTCCACATTCGTCCGTTGCGGCGCGGTGAAACCAATGTTGATCGCAGATTGGGTGATCGCGTCGTACAGATCCGCGTAGTCCGAACTCGGATTGAGCAGGTTCACCTGGCACTCGTACATCAGGTCGGCGGTGGCGCCGATGCCCATCGACGTGACCGTGTACCCGTTAAACGTGTCGCCGTCGGTCAGAAGGTACGCCAGCTTGTTCCCCACGCCGCTGTTCGTGTGTACCCCGCCTCCGTCGAACGGTCCCGTGTAGTAGAACGGGCTGCCCATCCGATCCGGATCGCCGAACAACGTCGGGTCCGCCATGTTGCGGATCGCGCCGATCCCAGGAATGTCTTCGCCCATCTGCCAGCGTACGCCCGCCGTGTCGGTGCCGGCCCCGTTGACGAGGTCCACCCATTCGCCCCACATGTCCGAGAACGACTCGTTGATCGCCCCGGACTGGTTCGCGTAAATCAGGTTCGACTCGTTCGTCGTCACGCCGTGCGTCAGCTCGTGCGA
>CAYUZD010000266.1:0-5003 GCA_964449475.1 uncultured Nitrospirales bacterium | reverse complement strand
TGTCCTCCGGCGGCAGCGCCGCGCGCTTGGACGGCATGCGTTCCTTCTCGTCGGTCGACTCGACCAGATATACGAGCAGGCTGTCGTCGGCGTTGTGCGCGAGGAGCGCGGGTTCGCCGGATTCGCCGCCCGCCAGTGCCGCGTCGAGCGAGTCAAGGCGAAGTTCGCCGCGCTGCTTGTCGGGCCCGTGGCACTCGAAGCAGTGCTGGCGAAGTGTCGCGTGGGCGCGAACGGCGAGATCGTCCGAGTACGAGACCGGGGCGATGCCGAATCCGAGGGCGAGTATCACGACGACGCGACGCATGGCTGACAATCATTCTACGCGTGTTCGGGGCGCCGGGGCTAGAGTCGCTCAAGGCGCGCGACCGTGCTCTCGTTCCGGACATTGCCCGTGTTCAGCGTCGATGCGGGTTCGAACAGAAGCACCCAGGTTTCCTCCTCGGCGATGGGGAGATGTTCGACGCCGCGCGGCACGATCAGCATGTCGCCCGGGCCGAGCGTGACCTCGCGATCGCGGAATCGCATACGGAGCCGGCCCCTGATTACGTAGAAAAGTTCGTCTTCATTTTCGTGATGGTGCCAGACGAATTCGCCCTGGAATTTCGCGAGTTTGACGTGCTGTCCGTTCAACTCGCCGACGATGCGCGGGATCCAGTGCTCGTCGAACAGCCCGAACGCTTCCTCGATGTTGAGCGGGTCCACGCGCGTGCTAGTCCGAATCGGCCGGGCCGGCATTGCGGAACAAGTACAGGCCGCCCTTGCCCGGCGCAACGATGTCCGGCCGACCATCGCCGTCGATGTCCTCGATCCAGAGGTAAATGCCCGTACCGGCGTTCGTCTCACCCGCGCCGTAGTCGATCACGTGGCGCGCGAATTCGCCGCCGTTTATCTTGTAGTAATAGAGCCCGACCGGGTCGTTCACGCCAGGGTCGCCCTCCGGGTGCGCGCGCCAGCGTTTGCCCGTCACGAGTTCCGGCGCGCCGTCGCCGTCGAGGTCCGCCAGCGCCATCTCGTGGAACTGCGATCGTTCGGTTTCGATGTCGTGGCGCGTCCACGTCGTCCCCGCGCCCTGCTCCCACCACGCGAGGCCCCAGTGGTGCCCCGCGCCGACGATGATGTCGTTGCGGCCGTCGGCGTTGACGTCGTGCACCAGAATCGGCACGCTCGCGCTGTCGAACAGCGCCGGGCCCTCGTGCCACGTCCATTCCTGCTCGAACGGTTTCGCCGGCGCCTCGAACCAGCCGTTCCACACGACGAAGTCGCCACGGCCGTCGCCGTTGAGGTCGCCGAAACCGAGGCCGTGGCCCGTGGCGCGGTCCGAAATCGTGTGTTGCTGGAACATGCCGAGCGGTTTGCCCGAGGCGTCGCGGTTCAGCCGGAAAATGCGCTGCGGCCGGCCGGGCGTGTTCGGCGCGATGTCGAGGTGCCCGTCGCCGTCGATGTCGCAGAACATCGGCCGCTCGACGTTGCCGACTTCCGCGATGTCGTGCACCGTCCAGGGCGTCGTCTGCCCCTTTGGGTTCTCGCGCCAGGTCATTTTTTGGCCGAACCACGCGCCCGACACGATATCGAGATACCCGTCACCGTTGACGTCCATCGGGAAATCCGAGAAGTCGTCGAAGTAGTCACCCTCGGGCTTCACCGCGCAGATAAAGTGCCGCTCGGAGAACCCTAGCCCGGGGTACCAGTATTCGCCCGATATAATGTCGAGCGCGCCGTCTTTGTTAACGTCGAAGACGGACGCGGCTTCGTATTTCGTGTCGCTAATCTTCGTGCGGTCGAACTGCAGGTCGCCCTGCAGCGCCGCAATCACCGCAATCATCACAATGGGTTGCATGGCGTCGGCTCCGTGACGTGAATGGACATCGTAGCAAACGCGCCGGAGGACAGCGCAATGCCCCTATTCCGGCGCGACGCGATGAATCCTGATCTCCGGCGGTGACGAGGCGAGCGCGCGCACCTTCGCGATGAACTCGAGGCAGTAGGGTTGCGCGAAGTGGAAATCGATCGCCGCCTGGTCGCACCATTCCTCGTAGAAGAAGAACCGGCCGGGCGCCATCGCGTCCTCGAAGTACGCATAGGAGACGTTCCCGGCCTCTTGGCGCGAGTGCACCACCTGCCGCTCGGCGATCGCCGCGAAGGCCGCGCGGTGCTCGGCCGGAATGCTCGCCGTACCGGTGATGATGATCATCGAATCTTCCGACCCGCCTGGCTAGGGATTGAACGCCAGAAGCTTGTGTCGCGCGTCCGCGGCCAGCAGGTTGTTGTCCGCGCCGACAATCTTCATCCGTTGCAGCCACGCCTCGAACTCCGGCGCGGGGCGCAGGCCGAGCGCCTGGCGCACGTAATTTGCATCGTGGAACGAGGTGCTCTGGTACTGCAGCATGATGTCGTCCGCGCCGGGCACGCCCATGAAATAGTTGCAGCCGGCCACGGCGAGCAGCGTGATGAGCGTGTCCATGTCGTCCTGGTCGGCGCGCGCGTGGTTCGTGTAGCACACATCGCACCCCATCGGCACGCCGAGCAGCTTGCCGCAGAAGTGGTCCTCGAGCCCCGCGCGCGTGATCTGCTTGCCGTCGTAGAGGTACTCGGGGCCGATGAACCCGACCACGGTATTCACGAGCAACGGCCGGTAGCGGCGCGCCACGGCGTACGCGCGCGCCTCGAGCGTCTGCTGGTCGCAGCCGTGGTGCGCGTCGGCCGAGAGGCAACTGCCCTGGCCCGTCTCGAAATACATGACGTTGTCGCCCAGCGCCCCGCGGCCCAGCGCGAGCGCCATCCGGTGCGCTTCGTCGAGCATCGCGAGCGAGATGCCGAAGCTTTTGTTCGCGGCCTCCGTGCCCGCGATCGACTGGAAGACGAGGTCCACCGGCGCGCCCTTCGCCATCGCCTCCATCGTCGTCGTCACGTGCGCCAGCACGCACGACTGCGTCGGGATCTCGAAGCGCTCGATCAGCTTCGCGAGCATCTCGACGAGGCCAATGCACACGCGCACGTTGTCGGTAGCGGGGTTGATGCCAATCACGGCGTCGCCGCAGCCGTACATCAGGCCGTCGAGCGTGCTCGCGACGATGCCCTTCGGGTCGTCGGTCGGATGGTTGGGCTGGAGCCGGATCGCGAGGCGTCCCGGCAGGCCGATCGTGTTGCGGAACCGCGTGACGATGGAGCACTTCTTCGCGACCAGCACGAGGTCCTGGTTGCGCATCAATTTGCTGACCGCCGCCGCCATCTCGGGCGTAAGGCCCGGCGCGAGCGCCGTCAGAACCGCGGTATCGACATCGAGTCCCAACAGCCAGTCGCGGAATTCACCGACCGTCAGCGACGCGACCGGCGCGAACGCGGCCCTGTCGTGGGTGTCGAAAATCAGGCGCGTGACTTCGTCGTCTTCGAACGGAATGACCGGTTCTTCAAGGAACCGCTTGAGCGGAACGTCCGCCAGCGCCATCTGCGCTGCGACGCGTTCCTCGGCGGACGCCGCCGCCACCCCCGCTAGCTCGTCGCCGCTGCGCGGCGGCGACGCCTTCGCGAGCAATTCGCGGAGTGAGTCGAACGAGTACGTACTGTGTCCGATGGTCGCTCGGTACGTCATGCGCGGTCAATCCGCCCCGGTCCGATTCCGTCATCGTACTCGTTATCGTAATCGTTACCGAAATCGCACGATTCTTATGAGAGGCATCCACTTCGATTACGATGACGATAACGAGTACGATGACAAGTACGATGGAGAAATCAACGAGCCCTGGCGCGCCGGGAGCCGGCCTGCCGTCCGACCCTTGGACCGGCCTGCGCGCGCACACGTCCGCGCGCATCGCGCTCGGGCGCGCCGGAACGAGCCTGCCTACGCGCGAATTGTTATCGTTTCAGGCGGACCATGCGCGCGCCATTGACGCCGTGTACGGCGAATTCGATCGCGATTTGGCCGCGGCGGCACTGAAGGCAGAAGGAATTGACAGCGTACTGCTCGACACGCGCGCGGATTCGCGCGCGGTGTATCTGCAGCGGCCCGATCGCGGCCGGCGGCTCGACGACGCGTCGCGCGAACGGTTGGCTGCGGCCGTCCGGACGAAGCCGGACGTGCTGTTGGCGATCGTGGACGGCCTCTCCGCCGAGGCCGTGCAACGGCATGCAGTCAACGTGGCGGTGCGGCTCGCGCGGCGTTTGCGCGACGCGGGGTTGGGCCTCGCGTCCATTCCGCTCGTGCGCTATGGACGCGTCGCGCTGCAAGACGAACTCGGCGAAGTGACCGGCGCGCGCGTCGCCGTCTCGCTGATCGGCGAGCGCCCGGGCCTGGGATCGCCGGACAGTCTCGGCGCGTACCTCGTTTACGGCCCGCGCCTCGGCAATACCGACGCGCACCGCAATTGCGTCTCGAACATCCGCCCGGAAGGCCTCCGGTACGACGACGCGGTGGCCACGCTAGCGTGGCTCGTGACCGAATCACTCCGGCGGGAGATTAGCGGCGTCGCATTGAAGGACGATCGACCCTCGGCTGTGCCCGCTACGCATCGCGCGATCAGGGATACAACACCGGATTGAGCGGGCTGGCCGCGAGATCGCCCGGCCGGCAACCGGGCAGCCACGTTTTCAGGTCGTTCTCGCGGTAGGTCGAGTCCGGCTGGACACAGCGCGCGCCGTCCGCGAAATAAATCACCGTCATCACCTCGCGCATCCGGTCCGTCGTGTTCGCCGTCGCATTGTGCAGCGTCCACCCGGAATGAAACGTCGCGTCGCCCGCGCGCATCGCGCGGCCCTCGGTGATCGTGTACCCCTTCTCGCGCACGAAATTGGCAAAATGCGACTCGGACGTGTCCGAGATCTCGAGCGCCTTGAGATAGCCCTCGCGGTGCGAGCCGGACGCGAACCCCATCACGCCCATGTCCGGCGTGATGTCGATGAGCGGCATCCACATGGTGATGGTGTTCGGTGTGTCCAGCGGCCAGTAGTACTCGTCCTGGTGCCACGGCGTGATGCCGCCGCCCGGTTCCTTGTACAGCGCCTGGTCG
>CAYUZD010000265.1:0-5011 GCA_964449475.1 uncultured Nitrospirales bacterium | reverse complement strand
CCTTCGCGCCGTTCAGGAACTCCTTCATCTCCGCCTTGCCGCCGCCCTGGTCCGAGGTAAAGTCTTCCGCGTACCCCGCGACCATCGCGTCGATGTCACCGGCCTTGAGCGCCGCCATCGCCTGATCGACCAGGCTCTGGATCATTTCCTCGTCGCTCGCGCCGCCACCGCCGCCGGCGCAACCGACCAAGCCGATTACCGCCAGCGCCACCACTCCCAACTTCATCGCGATCTTCATACCTGACCCTTCCTTTCCTTCCGTATATCGACGGATGCAAATAGTGCTCCCCAACTCGACCGATTCGTGAGGAATGCGCGCGACACTATAGCCGGTAAGGGAGCGTTCTTCAAGCAATCGGCCCTTAGACTCCGCACAAGCCCGATTCGTTTCAACGGCTACAGTGTGACGTCAGATTTACTCGTGCCCCGGCCGGTATTCGCGCTCCAAATGGGCGCGGATGTCCGACTCCGTGCGCCACACCGGCCGCAGTTTCCGCTCGACAAACAACGGGCTCTGGTCCGCGTAGTGCGGCGACGACGCGTCCAGCGTGGCGCTGCCGAACTGGTGGATGGCTTCGGATCGCACCGCGCCCGTCTTGTCCCAGTTCACCATCAGCACGAGCGTGTCCCCGGCGCGCGCGGTGTACCGTCCCGTATCCGCGTCAAGTCCACCGTACACGGCATGCAGGATGTCCGGCCCGCCGCCGATGCCGAGGTCGGCCGTGCCGCGCACAAGCCGGTTCACCGTGCCCCAGGGCACGTTGACGCGCCCATGCTTCTCGCGTAAGGTCGCCACTGCCGCGGTGAAACTCTCGGCGAGCTTGTCGATCGCGGGCGCCTCGGTACCGTTCCCGCGTGAGAGCGGCAGCACTGTCATGACGCCGAGCGCCGCTGCGGGGCTCTCCGGGTCCGTCCCAAGATCCCAGCCTTTCAGTAACGCGACGCCCTCGGCATCGAGCGTGCTGGGGTTCGCGTCCGCGTGCGCGACGAGCGCCGCGACGCTCTTCCCCATCACCGAGTCCCTCGAATACTTCATGTCGTATTTGTACGCGACGAATTCATCCCACGTGATCGACGTGTCGGCGCCGTACAACTCCATCGCGCGGAGTGCGCGATTCGTCATGTGCGTCTCGATGCCCGCCGTCGGCGAGTAACTCGCGGGCTCGGGGTTCCCCGCGCCCGTCGTCGTCTGGAACGGCGTCGAGTTGCAGTTCTGGAAAAACCCCGACGCGGGATTGACGACCATTGGCAATTGGTCAAACGGCAAGTACTCCGTCCACAACGTCTCAGACGTGTCGCCCGGCAAGTACATCCGGTAGTCGTAGCCCTCGGTGCGCAAAGGGATCCGCGCGTTGAACAGGTACGCGATGTTCCCCTTCTCGTCCGCGTACCCGATATTGAGCGACGCGATCGCCTGCATCCGCACTGCGTCGAGCCATTCCTCACGGGACGTCGCCTTGTTCATCCGGAACCACTGTTCCACCTGCCGGACTTCGCCCATGCCGGCATACCGGATCGCGTAGACGCCGTGGTCTGCGCGCACGACCGGGCCGTGCACCGATCGCGCGACTTCGCGCCGGATCTTCATCGTCATCGGCGAGTCGGGATTCACCCGGACTTGCAACGTCACGTTCTTGATCTCGAGGTCTCGCCATTTCCCGTCGAACCGGTACTGGTTCGGGTTGTCGGGATTCATCTCCAACACGTAGATGTCCACCAGGTCCGGCGCGTTGACCGTCATCGCCCAGCCGAGGTGCGCGTTGTGGCCGTGGCCGATCACGGGCATGCCGGGGAACAGCCCGCCGTACATGTCCCAGCCTTCCTCGCTGTGCAGGTGTGCCTCGTACCACGCGACCGGGCCCGTGTACGGCTGGTGCGAGTTCACCGCGAGGTACGTCCCGCCGTCCGCCGATCGCGCGCGCGACACGCCGAACGTGTTCGACCCCGTCGGCAGCGATTCCTTCAGGAACTCGCCCGTCATGCGGAACGCGTCCGTGTCATCGAAGTCCGCCGCGGCGCGCTTCTGCGACACCTCACGCCGCCGCTCCTTGCCGAATAGTTCGAGCACGGCGTTGTCGAGGCCGAAGAAAAACGGCGCCTTGAACACGAACCCCGCGACAATGTCCTTGCCCGTCACGGGGAAGATCGCGGGGATCTTGAGCGCGTCGGGATGCAGCTCCGCGTACCGGTTCACGCCGCGCGCGTACGCCTCGCAGATTGCGCGGGTCTCGGGCGAGAGATCCGTCTCGTATTTCGCGTTGACGTCGTCCCACACGCCCAGCAGGTGCACCATGAAATCGATCGGCGCCGAGTCCGCCCCGTTGACGCTTCCCAAGAGGCTGCGGCCGGAGATGAGTGTCTCCTGCATCGTGCCGAAATCGTCTTCGCAATGCGCGTAGGCCAGGCCGAACGCCGTGTCCGCGTCCGTCTTGCCGTAGATGTGCGGCACGCCCCACGTGTCCCGCAGGATGCGCACGTCCGGCTCCGGTTCCGCCCAGGCCGACGCGCCAATGGCGAGAACGATGACCAGAGACACGAAGGTTCGCGCGAGCGGCAACATGGATTCCTCCCGGAAACGACTCAGCCGCGCATTCTCGCATCCCGTTCTCGTGGACGCAACGTACAGGGCTTACTCGGGTTGCGCCGTGCTTTCCGGCATTCGCCCCGGCCCGCGGAACAGGCTGTGCTCGATCATGTGCGTGCCGGCATCTGCGAACAGTTTTAACCCCATGAACAGAAACAGACGGCCCTCGCCGAGCACGCTGCCGAACAGGATCGCGAGATGCATCGGGATGACACGGAGATACGGATAAAACATCAACGTACCGAGATTCGGTTTCTTGTCGCGAAAATCGGAGACGCGGTTATGGCGGAGCGAATACGCGTGCGACATCAGGAACGCCGTCACACAGAAGACGAGGAAGACACGGTCCTCGGACGCGAGTGTGTTCAACGCCATCTCCTGCCAGAGGAACACGGCGTAAACGAAGTGAAAGAACCCGTAGTGGACGGTGAAAAACATCGCGACCTGAATCTTCGCGGCGTGCGTCTCGGGCACGGGCGCGTCGTTCATCGTCATGCCCTTGGTGCTGAACTCTTTCAAGCTCAGCATCCGCGCCACGTTTGTCGCGCCGATGACCACGCTCTGGCCCCAGTACACCCACATCAGTTCGCCCATGCTCCAGTCTTGGAGGACCGCCAGCACGACCGCCACCAGGTTCCCCACGATCACGCCGAGCAACGACGCGTCAAACAACGACGGCCGCGCGCGCAAGTCGAACGTCGGCTTGATCCCGACTCCCATCTCGTGTCCGCCTCCGTGGTGAAAACGCCCGCCGCTTCCAATATAGTACCGTCCACCGAATTGTACCTTCCGGAGCGAAGCATGGCGCCGAACGAAGTCGAACGCGTCCTCGAGGACGGCCCCATCGCCGTCCACCGCCTGCTGATCGAGTACAGCGCCTACTTCGCCGTGCAGGAACCCGCGGAGGCCGTCGCGTCGCCCCCACTGCTCGTCGCGTGCCATGGCTACGCGCAGTCGTGCAAGGGGTTCATCAGGAATTTCGAGGGGCTGCGCGAGCGGAACTGGCTCGTCACCGCGCCGCAGGGCGCCAACCAGCTCTACTGGGAGGGCGGCAAGGTCGGATTCACCTGGATGACACGCTACATGCGCGAACACACCATCCGGGACAACCTCGCCTACATGGCACGCTTTCTCGACGTCATTCGCGGCCGTCACGCGTTCAACCCGGCGCGCGTGTTCCCGCTCGGATTCAGCCAGGGATCGGCCATGGCGCACCGGCTCGGCGCCGCGGGACTCATTCAGCCCGCGGGCGTCGTGCAGTGCGGCGGGGATTTACCGCCGGACGTGCAGTCGAGGCTCGGCGAGATCGCACCGTACCCGGTCCTAATCGTCCATGGCCGCGAAGACACCCAGATGAGCTTCGCCAAAGCGCAGGAAGGCGAACAGGCGCTACGCGCCGCCGGCTGGCCGGTCGACACGCTCTACTTCACCGGCGAACACGATCTTCCAGCCGAGGTTGTCACCGATATCATCACATGGATGGAGCAACAGGGTGACGCAGTCGTCTAGCATCCGTCTTTGAAGTCATCCTGAGCGATAGAAATCGAAGACTTCAGCCGAGAAGAATCAATGCGCGATTCCACGAATAAGACGGAGCACATCCAATGAACGCACTCAAACTGGTTGCCAAGCTGCTACTTGGGCTCTTCTTCATTGCTTCCGGCGCGATGCATTTCGTGCTAACGATGGGACTCGCGGCGTTCAACCTTGGCCCCGTTCGGCTGAGTCGGGATTTTTACATGGACATCATGCCCGACTACATCCCCGCTCATGCAGCAATGGTCTACCTGAGCGGCGTCACCGAAATTCTCGCCGGTGTCATGCTGCTGATTCCACGGCTGTCGAAATGGGGCGCGTGGTTCATCGTCGCCCACCTCGTCGTGTTCTTCACCGTACATTTCTGGATGATCCAGCACGCTGAGGATCGCTACGCGGAGATTCCGCTCGCCCTGCTCTGGGTGCGCATCCCACTGCAGGTCCTTTTCATCGTCTGGGCACTGTGGTTCGTCGGCGACGGAAAGTCCGACGACATGATCCGGCAGAGCGCGCAAATCTGACGGCGCTCCAGGCTCAATCAGTCGCCCGGCTGCGCCGGCGCGGGACCCTGGCCGTTCGCCTCACGGTACTCGGTCACGAACTGGTCTACGTAGCCGCCGAGTACGTGGCGAATGTGCATCGCTGCGCGCTCCTCTCCCTGCACGCCGAGATACGACTTCGCCCACGTGAGCGCCTGCGCGTACTCGCCGTTCGCCAGCCGCACGCGCTGGTGCACCTCGATATCGAGCGAGAACGCGATGGCCTTCGCGTCGCCGAGGTGCATCACGTTGCAGTTGACGTACAGGTACGGCCGCCGCTCGCTCGTCTCGCGTTCTTCCGCGGACAGAATCGGAATGCCCGCCCGCTGCAACCGGCCGCGCACCTCCGCGT
>CAYUZD010000264.1:0-5021 GCA_964449475.1 uncultured Nitrospirales bacterium | reverse complement strand
TTGCTGGACGTTGGCGTCTATCCGATCACGCTCGCGCATCTCGCGTTCGGATCGTTGCCAGAACGCACCCAGAGCCTCGCCACCCTCGGCCGAAACGGCGTTGACGAACAGGCCGGCATCGTGCTCGGATTCCCCGGCGGCGGTATCGCGATCCTCTCCAGCGCCATTCAAACGGAGACGCCGCAGGACGCCTACATCCTCGGCACGGCCGGCAGAATTCAGCTACACGCACCCTTCTGGGCCACGACACGCGTGAGTCGCTTTCCGGAACACGGCGCTCCCGAGACCCTGGATTTCCCCCACGCATGCAATGGATACGAATACGAAGCAATTGAGGCGCAACGGTGCCTGCGCGAGGGCCGCATCGAAAGCGTTCTCATGTCGCACGACACGACGCTCAAGATAATGGAAACGCTGGACACCCTGCGGCGTCACTGGGGCCTGCGGTATCCGATGGAGTGACCCGCCCTACCGCAGCGCGGGCGTGACTCGCTGTCCGTTTGTCGTCAGGATGTGCAGTTCGTGCACCTTCAGATCGGGGTGGTAGAACTGCCACACGACTTTCTTGTCGCGCGTGATCTCAAACATCTTCGGCATCGCGCCGTCCTTCTGGCCGTAGGCGCTAATGACCGTGTTGCCGCTAGGCAGGCGCTGGCCGCCGCACGCGTCGCTGAAATTGCCCGGCACGTCCTTTGCGTCCGCCTTCCACGCGACCGTTCCGTCCGGCGCAAACTCGGCCACCTTGTCGCCATGGGTGAGGTCGGCAAGGATGTTTCCGTTCTCGAGCAGGATCGCGGTGAAGGGCCAGTTGTGCACCTCGCGCCCGCCAAACTCGGGCAGGTCGGTCGGGATCGTGCGGACGATGTCCCCGGCCGGCGTGTATTCCTTGACCGCAAACGCGAACAGGTGCGGCACGAGGTAGTTGCCGTTCGGCAGCTTGCGCGCCATGCGGGTCTGCATGTGGAAGTTGTCCGTCTCCGGCTGCAGTTTCACTTCGACCGCGATCTTCCCGTCCGGATCGATTTCGAGCAGCCGCGGATTCGGTCCCAGTTCACAGGTGAGCGTGTTGCCGTTGTCGAGCCGGGAAATCGTGCTGAGCTCGGTGTTCGGTTCCTGAAGCGCGTAGGACCAGACGACGTCGTGCGTCCCCTTCGCGTACTCCTTGAGCATCTTCACCTCCGCGATGAGGATGTTGCCGTTGTCCAGCACGCAGCCGTCGCGCGAGTACGCGGGCTCGGTCCACACGACGTTGTTGTCCTCATCAAACCAGTGCGAACCCGTCGAGCCGGTAATGAGGAACGAGTGCCGGATGCCGTTCGTGCTTTCCTGGCGGATTGGAGACGGATCCGCGAACACCGCAATGCACGCGTTCAACAGGGCGATTTGTACGGCGACACAACAAGTACGCTTCATGCGCTCACTCCTTCGAGACAGGGGAACGCGATCCAATCAGACACGCCCGGGGAAGTCAACGTCGGCGTCACGCTGACGCGCGGCGCAACGGGAGCGCGGTCAACTCCGCGCCGGTGGCGTGGCGCACCGCGTTCGCGATGGCCGGCGCGACGGCGATGATCGGCGTCTCGCCGGCGCCGACGGGTTCGACGTCGTTGCGTTCGACGATGACCACGTCGATCGGTGGCACGTCCTCGAAACGCGGCACGTGGTAGTCCTTGAACCGGCCGTTCAACAGCCGGCCGTTCGCGAACTCGATCGCCTCGGTCAGCGCGCCGCCGAGACCCATCACGACGCCGCCCTCGACCTGCGAGCGAAGGTTTGCAGGATTGTGTACGGGACCGCAATCGTACGCGACACAAAGCCGCACGACCTCGAATTCGTTCTTCGCGGAACCGGCGCGCACCTCGGCGCATGTCGCGACATACGACCCTTTCTCAGTCCCGCACGCGATGCCGTAGCCCACGCCCGGCGACGGGCTCTTCCGGTAATCGCCGATTCCGAATCGCTCTGCCGCCGCCTCGAGCACGCCTTTTAGGCGCGACTCCCCGAGCGCCGCGAGCCGGAACTCCAACGGGTCGGCCCCGGCCTGCGCAGCGAGTCGATCGAGGAACGCCTCCCGCGCGAAATTGTTCGCCGTGGCCGCAAGCGCGCGGTACGAGCCCTGCCGCAGAGGCGAGTCGCAATTCTTGAACTGGATGCGGGAATTCGGGACGGCATAGGGGCAATCGATGCCCGAACCGCCGGAGTTGTAGTTGGTGAAGTCCCACGCGAGCAGCTTACCGTCCGCGTCGAGGGCGCCGGCAATCTCGATCACGCCCGCCGGCCGGCAATAGGCCCACATGAATTCTTCCTCGCGCGTCCACTGCAACGACACCGGCTTCTGCGCCGCCTTCGCGAGCCGAGCCGCCTCGACCGCCGCGTCGCCCTGGTGCTTGCCGCCGAAACCGCCGCCGCCGTCCGGAATGATGACGCGCACCTGATCCGGCGCAATTGAAAAGGCGCTCGCGAGTTCACGGCGCACGTCGAACGGCCGCTGAGTCGCGGTCCAGACGGTCAGTTTCCCGCCGATCCACTCGGCAACAGCGGCGCGGGTCTCCATCGGCGCGTGCTGGATGTAAGGAATCTCGTACGTCGCGCGGAGCACCGTTGACGCGGAGGCGAGCGCGGCGTCCACGTCGCCCGCGGTGCGCGCAGAGGACCGCTGCCGGCCCGAACCCTCGCGGACGTTCGCTGTAAGGTACACCGTCAAGTCCGCGCTCGCCGGATGCGGTGCCGTCGTCCACGTTGCCGTCGCGGCAATGCGATCGATGGCGGCCTGCGCTTCGCGCGACGTCGGCGCGGCGCAGCCGATGAAATCGCCGTCACGCACCGCTACCACGCCATCCATGCCTTTGGCGGCGTCGGCGTCCACGCGATCGAGCGTCGCGCCGAAACTCGGCGCGCGCAAGACTTTTCCGAACAGCATCCCGGGCCGGCGAATGTCGGACGGGTACTGGTGCCGGCCCGTCACGATCTCGCGCGCGTTTGGCTTGTGCTGCGCCCGGCCGAGTACGGTCCACGCGGCTTGGTCCGTCAACGCGGGGTTCTCGGCCGTGCGCGCGCTCAGGGTATCGGCTAGACCCGTTTCGCCTGCGACGAGTTGCGCGAGCGACAACGTGCGGCCGTCCGCGTGGGTAAACGTCCCATCAGACATGGTGACCTCGGACGGTTTCGCGCCCCACGACTCCGCCGCGAGTTCGATCAACAGTTCACGCGCCGCTGCCGCGGCGGATCGCATCTCGGGAACCGTCCGCGGGGTCGTCTGGCTGCCGTACGTCCCGCCGTCGTCGGGAACGAGATCGGTGTCGGCCATAATCAGTTTCACGCGATCGATCGGGAGGCGCAGTTCCTCCGCCGCGGCCTGCGAAAGTTGGGTGCGCGCGCCCTGGCCCACCTCGACCTTGCCGGTGTAGGCCGTCACCGTGCCGTCGGCCTCGAATCGCAGCCGCGCTCCGATGGGCCGCGCCGGGCCGCCCGAGCCGCCCCGCTCCTGAGCGTCCGCCGGACGCACGAACGCCGTGATCAGGAGCGCCGCGCCCGTTGTCTGCATAAACGCGCGGCGCGAGAGGCTGAATCGGTATCGCGGCGCTTCAGTAAATTCGTAGCGCTCCGGTTCGAGGGCAAGCAGGTCGTGGTCCATCATGCCCCGGTCTCCGCGATTGTGCCCGCGCAACGCTCGATCGCGCGGACGATGTTGAGATAGTTGCAACACCGGCAGAGGTTGCCGTTCATGAACGTGTTGATCTCGTCGCGCGTGGGAGTCGGGTTCGACCGCAGCAGCGCCTCGGCGGTCAGGATCATTCCCGGCACGCAGAAGCCGCATTGCATCGCGTCCTCGGCGATGAACGCCTCCTGCATCCGCATAAGGCCACCGTCGGGCGCGAGGCCTTCGATGGTGATGATGTCCTTGCCCTCAACGCGCGACATCGGCGTCTGGCACGCCATCGCCGGCCGTCCACCGACAAGCACCGTACACGACCGGCACGTGCCTTCGCCGCAGCCGTATTTCGTGCCGGTGAGCCCCGCGTCCTCGCGCAGCACCTCGAGCAGCGTGCGTTCCGCGTCGGTCTCGAACAACGCCGGCGCGCCGTTCAGCGTGCAGGAGATCTGTGCCATGCTCGCCGTCCTCCAGTGCAAGTCCCATGCTAGGAGAACGCCCACCGAGGTTCAAGGTGAATCGCTGGCATACGACCGAAATTATGAGCGTGGTATCACGTATTCACGCGAGATTCGCGATGGTTGGCGGACGTTTTGGTATCTTCTTGCCCAGCGGTGCCCGTATTCGGAGATTTCGTATCCATGTCGCGTCTGAAATGCGTACTTGTGTCCCCGCTTTTGGTCTCGTGCGCCGCGATCGCCCAATTGACCCCAGACGAAGCGCTTGAGCGCCTGCGCCCTGCGGACGGGTTTGAAGTGACGCTGTTCGCTTCCGAGCCGGACGTCTGGAACCCCACGTCGATGGACGTCGATGCCCAAGGGCGTGTGTGGATCGCCGAGGCCGTCAACTATCGACTGTTCAACCAGGAACGCACGACCGATCTGGGCGATCGGATCCGCGTGCTCGAAGACACCGACGCCGACGGCCGGTGCGACAAGGCGACGACGTTCTACCAGGATCCGTCGTTGCAGGCGCCGATGGGGATCGCCGTGCTCGGCGCGCGCGTCTACGTCTGTCAGTCGCCCGATCTGTTCTACCTGGAAGATACCGACGGCGACGGCCGCGCGGACAAGCGCACCGTCGTGCTCACGGGGTTCGGCGGCATCGACAACGACCATGCGTTGCACGGCGTCGTCTGGGGGCCCGACGGCCGCCTCTACATGAGCGTCGGCGACAAGGGTCTGGACGTAACCGATAAATCGGGAAACCGCGTGCATGCCGGCCAGGACGCGCCGCTGATGGCGGCCACCGTGCTGCGGACCGACCTGGACGGCAATCGCCTCGAGTGGCTTGCGCACGGCATGCGCAACCCGTACGAGCCCGCGGTCGACGCCTGGGGCAACGTCTTCATCTCCGACAACGACGACGA
>CAYUZD010000263.1:0-5023 GCA_964449475.1 uncultured Nitrospirales bacterium | reverse complement strand
GGCGAGAGGCGCAGGCGGCGTTCGGAGATTGTGCGCGCGGGTTCGCCTTCGAAATCGATCACGAGGACGTCCGTGCCGGTGCGCAGGATCTGGCCGAGATGGTAGTCGCCGTGAATGCGGATGCGCTGGGACGTCAGGCGCTCGTCCATCACGCCGCGGAAGACGGCGTCGAGGTCCTTTTCGCGACCGAGCACGTCGCGCGCGACGGCGGCGGAGTCGGCGTCCAGGGTCTCCGCGTTGCGGCGTAGGGCGGCGGTCGCCCGGCGGAGTTGGTTACGCATGGACTGGTACACCGACCGGCGGTAGAACGGCGTGAAGGGCTCGCTGGAGAACCCCGCGACATCGGGCCGCGACGCGAGCGCGAGGTGCATCTCTGCGGTGCGGCGGCCGAGCAGGCGCGCGAACACGAGATAGCCGCTGACGATGTCGTGCAGCGTCTGCGGAATGGCGGTCGCGGGACTCGGGTCGAACAGGCTGCGCAGGGGCGGCGGCGTTTCGCCGGCGAGCCGCGCGCGCACCTCGGAGAAATAGTGCTCGGCCTGGTCGACCGAGTACGACCATGCGTCGCCCTCGTTGCGGACATACTCGTACAGGACCGCGACCGTGCGCGGGTCGCGGCGTTTCTGAAGCAGGTGCACGTCGCCGTGAACGGGCGCGAAGTTGCGGAATTCCGTGTGATCGGCGAGGAACCGGCTGACTTCGAGGTCCGGGTTTTCGCCGTCGTAGATGCGGCGGAAGAGTTTGAGCAGGAAAGCGTCGCCGAAGACGATCGACGTGTTGCTCTGTTCCGCGCGCAAGATGGCGCCGGCGACGTCGTGGTTCTTCGTGCGATACGCACGGAGCTGGGTCGACCCTGTGCCGGCGAGTGCGAGGTTCTGCGAACCGATCCGCTGGCGCTTGGCCATCGCGTCGAGCAAGAACGCGCCGGTGGCCGGGCCGTACGCGGCGTCGTAGAGCACGCCGGGCTGGCTGTTCACGCTGAGCCGGGCGACCACGGCTTGGCCCGGCAGCGACGCGATGAAGCCCGCGTCGTTCGCGTCCGTCGCGAATGCGAGGGGCAACAGATAGGTCTCGGGCTCGCCCTCGGTGTAGGCGACCGTCAACAGCGCGAGCGCGACGGCGTCATCGCCGAGATGCGCGGCGTCCTCGATGTCGATGCGGTTGATGCGGCGGCCCTTGCCCGCGAACCACCGGCACGTGGGGAGGTAATCCGGCAAGATCTGCGCGAGGCGGTCGCTGTGCGGCGCGGCGAGGACCCGATTCCAGTCGCCGCGGACGGCGATGAGCGGGCGCTGGTCGATCGGCGCGGATTCGGCGACGGTGACCATCGGCCGTGCCGGCTCGATGCTGAACCAGAAGAAGTTGTGCGGCCCGAGGCTGAGCGAGTAGGGCGTGTCGCCGGCCTCGGGGAACCGCGCGTGGCCGAAGACCTCGACGACGGCCTTGCCCTTGAACCGCGCGAGGTCGAGCTCGACGTGCTGCGTGTAGCGCGAGAGGTTGGCGACGACGAGGATGCACTCGTCCTTGTATTCGCGGATGAACGCGAGGACCTTGCGGTTCTCCGGGTGCAGGAACTCGAGCGTGCCGCGGCCGAAGGCTTGGAAGCGTTTGCGGACGGCCATGAGCCGTTTCATCCACCAGAGCAGGGAGGACGGGTTGGCCTGCTGGACCTCGACGTTGACGGTCTCGTAGTGGTACTCGGGATCGACGACGACGGGCAGATAGAGCCGCTGCGGATTGGCCGACGAAAACCCGGCGTTGCGGTCGCGCGTCCACTGCATGGGCGTGCGGACGCCGTTGCGATCGCCGAGGTAGATGTTGTCGCCCATGCCGATCTCGTCGCCGTAGTAGAGGACGGGCGTGCCCTTGAGCGAGAACAGCAGGGCGTTCAGGAGCTCGATGGTGCGGCGGTTGTTGCCGAGCAACGGACAGAGCCGGCGGCGGATGCCGAGGTTGATGCGCATGCGCGGATCGTGCGCGAACATGCGGTACATGTAGTCGCGCTCCTCGTCGGTGACCATTTCGAGCGTGAGCTCGTCGTGGTTGCGGAGGAACGTGCCCCACTGGCAGGTCTCGGGGATTTCGGGCGTCTGTTCGAGAATATCGATGATGGGCGATCGGTCCTCGAGCCGGAGCGACATGAACATGCGCGGCATGAGGGGGAAATGGAAATTCATGTGGCAGCGGTCGCCGTTGCCGAAATAGGCGGCGGCGTCCTCGGGCCACTGGTTGGCCTCGGCGAGGACCATCTTGTTCTTGTAGTGCGCGTCCACGTGCGCGCGGAGCTTGCGCAGGAACTCGTGCGTCTCCGGAAGGTTCTCGCAGTCGGTGCCTTCGCGCTCGTAGAGATACGGGATCGCGTCGAGGCGGAACCCGTCCACGCCGAAGTCCATCCAGAAATCGAGGACCTTCAATACGGCGGCGTGGACGTCTGGGTTGTCGTAATTGAGGTCGGGCTGGTGCGAGTAGAACCGGTGCCAGAAATAGGCCTTGGCGACGGGGTCCCAGGTCCAGTTGGACGGTTCGAAATCCTTGAAGATGATGCGCGTCTGCGTGTAGCGCTCGGGCGTGTCGCTCCAGACGTAGAAATCACGCGCCTTGCTGCCGGGGGGAGAGCGGCGTGCCTTCTGGAACCACGGATTCTGGTCGGAGGTGTGGTTGATGACGAGCTCGGTGATGACGCGCAGGCCGCGGCGGTGCGCCTCCTCGACGAGGCGCCTGAAATCGTTCACGGTGCCGTAATCGGGATGGATCTTGGTGTACTCGGCGATGTCGTAGCCGTCGTCGCGCAACGGGGACGGGTAGAACGGGAGGATCCAGATGGTGGTGACGCCGAGATCCTGCAGGTAATCGAGTTTTTCGATGACGCCGTTCAGATCGCCGATGCCGTCGCCGTCGCTGTCTCGGAACGCGCGGAGATGCAACTCGTAGATGATGGCGTCCTTGTACCAGAGCGGGTCGTCGGGCAGAAGGCTGTCGTCGCTGGGTGTGCGCGGCTTGGGCATCGGTGTACTTCCCGGGTGCGGTTACTCGTAGTAGTCGAAATCGTGTTCCGTGCGGACGTGCTGGCGGAGGACGAAGACGTGCGCGGGGCACTGGTACGGGTTGAGCTCGATGTAGTTCCATTCGCCGCGCCAGACGTAGCGCGCGTCGCTGATGAGGTCGTGCACCTGGTAGGGCCGGGCGGGGTCGAGCCCGAGCGACTCGATCGGCAGGCGGGCCCAGCCGGCGTGCGTCATGTGCGGGTCGAGGTTGACCGCAACGGCGATGATGTTGGACTTGTCGGGCGAGTGTTTCGTGTACCAGAGCAGGTGCTCGCTCTGGACTTCGTGAAACTGGAGCGTCTCGTTCGTCTGCAACGCGGGATTCTCGCGGCGGATGCGGTTGACGCGGGCGATGAATTCGGCCAGGCTCGGCCGGCCGTGGAGGTCCCAGTTCTTGATCTCGTATTTTTCGGAGTCGAGGTACTCCTCGCTGCCGTGGGTGCGCGGCGCGTGCTCCATGAGTTCGAACGCGGGGCCGTAGATGCCGTAGTTGGCGGTGAGCGTCGCGGCGAGGACCAGCCGGGTCTTGAACGCGGGCGGGCCGCCGTTCTGGAGGTACTCGGTGAGGATGTCGGGCGTGTTGGGCCAGAAGTTCGGGCGGAAGTAATGGCGCACGTCCGACGTGGTGAGTTCGGTGAGGTACTCGATCAGCTCGCGCTTGGCGTTGCGCCAGGCGAAATAGGTGTAGGACTGCGAGAACCCGGCCTTGGCGAGATGGTACATGACCTTGGGGCGCGTGAAGGCTTCGGCGAGGAACAGGACATCGGGGTGGTCCTTGTGGATCTCGGCGATGAGCCATTCCCAGAAGCGGAAGGGTTTGGTGTGCGGGTTGTCGATGCGGAAGATGTGCACGCCTAAATCGATCCAGTGCAGGAACACGCGGTGGAGCTCGTCCCACAGCGCGCGCCAGTCGGCCGATTCGAACTCGATTGGGTAGATGTCCTGGTACTTCTTCGGCGGGTTCTCGGCGTACTGGATGGTGCCGTCCGGCCGCCAGCGGAACCACTCCGGGTGGTCCTTGACGTACGGATGCTCGGGGCTGCATTGGAGCGCGATATCGAGCGCGATGTCGATGCCGCGATCGGCGGCCTTGTTCACGAGACGCTTGAGATCGGCTTCGGTGCCGAGATCGGGGTGGATCGCGTCGTGCCCGCCGTCCTTTGATCCGATGGCCCAGGGGCTGCCGGGGTCGTCATCCTGCGCGACGAGCGCGTTGTTCTTGCCCTTGCGGAACGTGTGGCCGATGGGGTGGATCGGCGGGAGGTAGAGCACGTCGAAGCCGAGATCGGCGATGTAGTCCAGGCGCTGTTCGCAGTCTCGCAGCGTGGCGTGCTTGCCCGTGCCGTCCCAGGACGAGCGCGGGAACATTTCGTACCAGGTGCTGTAGACGGCTCGCGCGCGATCGACCCAAAGGCGGAGTTCCTTGTGGTAGGTCGTGGCGGATTCGCGATCGTGGTAGACGGCCATCAGCCGGACGAGTTCGGACAACTCGGCGGTCTGCGCGCGCGCCTCCTGATCGAGATCGGCCGCGGTGAGCGCCTTGGCGAACTGTTTCAGGTCGCGGCGATCGTCGCCCTTGGCGAGTTTGGCCGCCGCCTCGATGATATCCGCGCCGATCATCAGCGGGACGGCGAGGTCCTGGTGCGCGTCGACGCGCTTGCGCAGGTCATGCAACCAGGTGGCGTAGCGATCGACCCACGCTTGCAGCGTGTAAATGTAGCCGCCAGGTTCATCGGGCGTAAAGTGGGCCGAGAAGCGGTCGTTGACGCCCGGAACGAGGGGAGTCTCGCGCCAGGCACGCTGGGACTCGCGGCGGTGGAGCAGCACGCCGGAGAGGATGTCGTGGCCGTCGGTGAACACGTCGGCTTCGACCGTGAATGTCTCGCCGGCCGCGCGCTTGGCCGCGAACCGGCCCCCGTCGATTTCCGGGTCGACGCCTTCGATGGTCACCCGGCGAACGCGGTTATCGTCCTTGATCT